>CALECM010000069.1 GCA_937949745.1 uncultured Bacteroidales bacterium
TTAATCATTTAATACTATAAGATAATGTTTTATAATCTATATATTCTTATATACCCGTAATAAGAATTAAATTTAAGTAAAATACTCAAATTTAGGCCATGCAAAAATATAAAATTATTGGGAATATCTACAAAAATATGAAAAAAAATTCATGATTTAATGATTTTTTTCATATCTTGTTAAAGAGCAACAGAAGTTAAACGATTGATTTTCAGCATAAAATGATTAAAAAAATTCTTATAATTATTTAAATTAATCATAAAATTTATTATTGACCGATTTATAATATGCTTATATTGTCCAATATTCCCATTATTTCATTTTTTTCTGTAAATTTGCATTCATAATTGAGATATTACTACTTGTCGCAAATCGAAATATTAGCTCATGATGCTCTTTACACAGCCCCTGCCTCTTCCTTAACAAATTTTTAATACCTAAAATTTATATTTAAATATATATACAATAATATTAATAGATGAACAAAGTAGCGCAATAAATCTTTTATTATTCTATTATTCACCTTTAAAATCTTTTATATGAAAACACTTACACAATTTCACCGGATCACGGCATTACTTTTATTGACGGTAATGCTGATCTCACCCGGCTTGTTTGCCGGAACACCTCTAAACCTGAAAACTTCCGTACCGGAATCTGGAAGTATATTTACTGCCGGCCAAACAATGGAAGATATTATTATTACGGAATTACCTTATACCCAGAATTTCGACGATTCCAATCAGTTACCTCCCGGCTGGAATACGATTACGACTTCCATTCGTGAAATTGGAATATCCACTAATCGATCATATTCTTCTCCCAATTCATTGATTTTAAATAATCAATGGAACGATATCCAAACTATAGCAATTCTGCCGAAAATTGAACAGAATTTACAAGATTTAGAAATGACATTTTTTGTCATCATGGTGCCTGGGCCGGGAGTAGATCCTACCCTTGATACATTACAAGTGGGAATCATGGATAATAGGGATGATATGAATAGTTTCATTCCCATCAGAACCATTACTCCTACAAATACTTTCACCTCTCATACGACTACTTTTGAAAATTATATTGGTGAAAGCCAATCTATTGCCATAAGGTGGAAAACGGCAGGAAGCAGTGCTGTTTATATAGATAATGTTACTGTACAATCATCCGTCGGATGTGTGGCACCCGGTGAGATCCGGATTGATGAAGTTTCAGGTACTTCGGCAAGTATTTCCTGGGAACCCTCTACCAGTACGGTACAGGATTACGTAGTTGAATATACGATACATGGAACTGAAAACTGGACACCTATTTATACGGAAGAAACTTCCGCCGTATTATCAGGCCTTAGTGAAAAAACGTATTATGACGTAAAAGTCAGCGCAATTTGTAATGAAGGGGTAAGCAACCCGGTAACCAGAACATTTTTTACTATCTGTAACAATCTTACTGATCAACAAATAGGGGATGGGAATACGCTTACCAGCGAATTTCCATTATATAGCTCTTTAGGTTATAGTTATTCCCAGCAAATATTCACTGCCGAAGAATTTTCCGGCAATATGGAAATCGAATTGGTGGCTTTTCAATTTAATAATAACAATGGATTAGAATTAAACCGCGCTTTGAATATTTATCTGGGCAACAGCGATACGCTTCCTGTAAGTACCTGGATTCCAAAAGGGGATTTACAACATGTATACGCCGGCAATGTTAATTTCCATAACAGGGACGAAAACGGTTGGGTGTATATCCTGCTGGATCAACCTTTTTCATATGAAGCTGAGAAAAATTTAATCATTGTTGTATATGATACCACCGGAAATTCATCAGGCCAAAGTAACTTCTATAGCCATGCTTCCACTATCCCGTCTCTCCGGATTGCACAGAACGGACGGATAAGCGTAGAAGGACCTGCCGAAACTTCCCAAATGATCCTGACAAGAAACAATATCCGTTTTTCCGGTTGCGCCGAGATCGGTTGTAATGCCCCCGGCTACCTCAGGGCAAGCAACATTACAGGAGAGGATGCCTATATCACCTGGGTGGAAGAGGGAATCGCAGGTTCATACCAGGTTGAATACCAATCCGGAGAAGATGAAACCTGGACTTTCTACGAAGAAACCGGCAATTTGTTTACCACATTTTCTACCTTAACTCCTCAAACATCTTACAAGGTAAGAGTGAGGGGCATCTGTTCCGAAACAGATACCAGCGGATGGAGTGAGATTTCTTTTACAACATTGTGCAGGACTTTTGAATTACCATTAGTAGAATATTTTGATCAGACCGCTCCGCAAACCCTTCCGGAATGCTGGGAAGGATTTACTACTTTGGCATCCAATACACCATTTGTAGAACGCCCGTCAGGAGATAATTCCATTAGTTCTCCCGGAATCCTCAATTTTAATACCACTACAGGCGGATATAACCTGGCTATTCTTCCGAGAACGGAGTTACAGGGACAATATAATGACTTGTGGATCACTTTCTGGGCTAAAAGTACACCCGGGAATACAGGGACGCTTTCTCTCGGCATCATGGACGATCCCAGCATGCCTTCAACATTCACTGTCGTTGCAGAGGTAAATTTCACCGACGATTCCCTATGGAACGAGTATGACCTGGTTATTTCCGATTATTACGGTACAGGAAATTATATCGCTTTTCGATCTTATAACGCGCTTCCTTTCTACATGGATAACCTGGTGATCGAAACCACTCCTTCCTGTTATAAGCCTACTGAAATTTATGTGGATGATATTACCGCTACCTCAGCCAGAATCAACTGGACGGATAATAACGGCGAGATAGAATGGATCATCCGGTATCGCCCGGTTAACAGCAGTAATGAATTCACTTCGGATACCGTCGATGTTAATCCTTATATTCTGACAGGTCTCGTACCGAATCAGGCTTATGAATTTTATATCTTGTCACTTTGTAGCGAAGAAGACACCAGCCGTTTGAGCCACAGGCTTACATTCGCCACCGAATGCAGGGCGCTGGGCCGGGACGCCATTCCATATTATCAGAATTTCGATAATATCCGTGATCTTTCCGTCCTTCCGGCATGCTGGACCAGACTAACCGATAATACAGGCTTTTCTCTGGATTATCCCAGACTTGAAAATGCATATACTTATTCACCTGACCGGTCACTTATGTTCCGTTCCGAACCCGGCCATTATTCCATGATCGTTATGGAAGAGTTTGACGAAAGCATACGTATAGATTCATTGACCATTTCTTTCATGAGATACCCCAGAAACGGGTCTACGATCCTGGTAGGCGTTATGACGGATCCGACTGACGAATCTACTTTTACGCAACTCAACTCTGTTACCGCCATCGGGACCGGATGGAATTCCGAAGAACTTTCTTTATCCGGTTACCAAAACGGACAGGGACGGTATATTGCTATCAAAACCGGTGGTCCGGAAGATTATGTGGCCATTGACGATATTCGTATCGATATAGCATCCGATTGCGAAGTTCCAACCAACCTGAGAGCACATGATATTAGTTTCGTAGAAGCTTCCGTATCATGGACTCCCCAAGGTACTGAAACTTCCTGGGTTCTGCAGATCAGGCTAAACGGCTTACTGAATTGGCAATCCATTGTTGTACCCAATACGCCTACTTATCATTTTAATAATCTGGAAGCCGGATTAAATTATGAATTCCGTGTAAGGGCTATTTGCAGCGAAGGAGACTCGAGTTCATTCTCCCAGATTACACGGTTCACTACTTTCTGTGAAGCTCCAACGCGTTTTGAAATTACTGATATCACAGATCACGAAGTTTTCGTTTCCTGGAGCCGTAATTATCCTTCGGAAAGATGGCTTATCGGAATTAAAAGAAGCGGACCAAGCATGCCGTATGCATACAGTGATACCATTAGCGACCGTACCACTTTCTCTGCAGATACATTAGTTCCCGGTCTTAATTATGAAATTACAATTTTTACACTTTGCAATCAATACGGCGGCACGGGTGAAATGACACTTCAATTCACGACCGAAACTACTCCAAGGCCTGAATTCCTGACCATAAGAGCCACTTCAGGACCACACGGAAGGATCGTGCCGAGCGGAGAAATCAGGGTACCTTACGGAACCGATACTACTTTTAAATTCAGACCCGATGACGGTTACCTGATCCGTTCAGTGATCGTCGATAACCAATCTCAGGCTGTCGATACTTTCTATACTTTCAGGAATGTAACTTCCGATCACATGATTAGTGTAGACTTTCTTACTACCGGAATTACGGAAAATGATATGGACAACCGGATCAGGATTTATCCTAACCCCGTTTCCCAAACACTTTTCATCGAGCATGATATTCCTTTCGAATACATCAGAATAACTACGCTTCCTGGGCAGATCTTATACAATAATACGGTTTCCGGTAATAAAACACAAGTGGATGTGGCGCTTTATCCTCCGGGAATCTATTTTATAACACTGGAAGGTAAGAACGGATATGTCACTAAAAAATTCATCAAAAAGTAATGTGATGATACGCACTGCTTTATTGGATTTCACTAAAAAAATACTTCTCTGTAAGGGAAGTATTTTTTTATTTTTTCTGGTCCTGAGCATTTATCACACTGCACAGGCACAGGATCATGCCAATTGTTACCGTATTTACCTTACGGATAAGAATGATTCTCCTTTTTCCATAAACAATCCTTTAGATTATCTTTCGGAGCGGGCCATTGAAAAAAGAAATCGTTATAACATCCCGGTAACGGAAGAAGACCTGCCGGTAAATCCTTCCTATATCAGGTCCGTTTCTTCTCTTTCCGGAGATATCCAAATCCTTTCCTATTCGAAATGGATGAACACCATCGTGATTTATTGTCCGGACCCATTGGTTATGGATGATATTACCGCACTTCCCTTTGTGAGGGAAATTTTGCCTGTCGCCAATTACACCGGACCGGAAAATTCCCATAACATTTCCATATCAAACGCCGGGCAAGCTCAAACATTCCTTAACACAGGGAACATCTATGATTACGGCATGGCCGACATGCAGATCTCTGTCCATAACGGACAATATCTACACCGGGAAGGATATGCTGGAAATGGCATGTTAATTGCCGTTTTGGACGCCGGATGGAACGGCTTCGATACCCTCTCCTATTTCCGTAATTTGTATGAGAACGGACAAATAGCAGGCACACGGGATTTAATACCCTGGTCGGATAATGTATACAGCGGCCACCCTCACGGTACTGCCGTAACCTCTGTCATGGCTTCATCCGTCGATGGGACCTTGGTAGGAACAGCGCCGGAAGCCCACTATTTTTTTATCAGGACAGAAAATCCATATAGCGAGCAACTCATCGAAGAAGACTTTTGGGTTCGGGGAGCTGAGACCGCCGATAGTATCGGAGCCGACGTAATCAACTCCTCCTTGGGCTATACCAACTTTCCCGATTTTCCCCAATCCGTTTGGACCTATGCGCAGTGTGACGGCAGGAGCAGTATAGCTTCCTTAGCGGCGGCCAAAGCCACGGAAAAAGGGATCATCGTATGCGTGAGCGCCGGAAACACAGGTGATCAGGAATGGCACTACATCGTCAGACCTGCGGATGCTTTCCATATATTGACGGTCGGCGGGATAAACCCCGAACGTGAATATGCCGTATTTTCCTCTACTGGACCTACTTATGACCGGCGGGTAAAACCTGACGTTACCGCCATCGGACAGTCGACCGCCATTATCTGGGACGACGGAACATTGAGTTACGGCAATGGAACAAGTCTTTCATGCCCTGTAATATCGGGACTGGCAGCTTGCCTCTGGCAGGCTCTTCCGGAAAAAAGCGCACAGGAAATTATGCAAATCGTCAGGGAAAGCAGTCACCAATACCACTATCCCGATTCATTAATGGGATACGGTATTCCTGATTTTTACCAGGCCTATCTGACTTATAAGGAGCCTTCAAATATCCATTCTTACATTGACCGGAAAGAGATAACGGTTCATCCGAATCCCTGCCGGGATGTAGTGATGATTCCAAATGCCGGATTAAACATCAAACAAGTAGAAATTTATGATATGAACGGGAAAAGCATTTTGAAGAGTATTCCGGCTGCTACTGTCGTAATCACGATGAATGTCACGGATATCAGGCCCGGATTCTATCTGGGCAGAATAGAACTGGAAGATCGGCAATACCGCTGGTTCAAAATGATCAAGGCAGAATAACCCATCAATCCTTAATTCACAGGACTTCCCGCTTTTACTTCTTTTTCAGGATGGATAATGGATAAAACTCCATCTGTATTTTCAGCCATCAATACCATTCCATGGGAAGATACGCCTTTGATCTCTTTGGGTGCAAGGTTGATCAGCATCAGAACTTCTTTACCGATCAGATTTTCAGGATCATAATAAGCAGCGATTCCGGAAACAACCTCCCGGATATCAGCGCCGGTATCCACTTTCAGCTTTAACAGCTTCTTGGTTTTAGGTATTTTTTCCGCCTCCAGAACCCTGCAAATACGAAGATCCATTTTCTGGAAATCTTCATAACTTATGTCTTCTTTCGCCGGTGAAGCGGATTGCATATTGGCCAGATTTAATTCTTTGGTAGCCTGCAATTTTTTAACCTGTTCCTCAATTTGGGCATCTTCGATCTTTTCGAAAAGATATTCCGCTTCTCCCACGGAAGCCCCGGTTTTTAATAATGACATATTACCGCCGTTATTCCAGTTATGGATATCAAGGCCTAACATCCGTTGTAATTTTTGAGCCGTAAAAGGCAGGAACGGTTCACATAAAACCGAAAGCGCTGCACTAATCTGCAGGGAAAGATGTAATATGGTTTTTACTTTCTCCGGATCTTCCTTGATTTTCTTCCATGGTTCCGTATCCGTGAGATACTTGTTACCGATCCGGGCAAGATTCATCAATTCGCTCTGGCCTTCCCGGAAATGGAATTTCTCGAGGGCCTGCCCTATCTTCCCAGGGAAACCAGCGATGGTGCGGACCATTTCCTGTTCATTTTCATCCAACGTTCCTCTTTCCGGCACTTTCCCTTCAAAATATTTATGTGTAAGCACGATAGTCCTGTTGACAAAATTCCCGAATATAGCCAGTAATTCATTATTATTCTTGGACTGGAAATCCGACCACGTAAAGTCGGAATCTTTGGTCTCGGGCGCGATGGAAGTCAGGGTATATCGCAATACATCCTGTTTACCTTCGAATTCCCTTAAATACTCATGAAGCCATACCGCCCAATTCCGGGAAGTAGAGATTTTATCGCTTTCCAGATTCAGGAATTCATTAGCCGGAACATTGGCGGGTAAAATATAAGAGCCTTCGGCTTTTAACATCACCGGGAAAATAATACAATGGAATACGATATTATCTTTTCCTATAAAATGGATCAATTCCGTATCGGGAGATTTCCACCACTCTTCCCAGGTGCGGTCATGCTCCAAAGCCCATTCCTTCGTGGCCGAGATATAACCGATAGGGGCATCAAACCAAACGTACAGCACTTTACCTTCAGCTTCTTTCAAGGGAACTTTTACGCCCCAGTCAAGGTCGCGGGTAACGGCACGCGGCTGCAATCCCTGTTCTATCCAGGATTTACATTGCCCGTACACCGTGCTTCGCCAATCCTCTTTATGCCCCACTAAGATCCACTCCTTTAGCCATTTTTCATACTCATTTAAAGGCAGATACCAATGTTTTGTTTCTTTAAGCACCGGCTTATTTCCGCTCAAGGCGGATCTCGGATTGATCAGGTCGGTAGCATTGAGGCTGGTACCGCAGGCCTCGCACTGGTCGCCGTAAGCCCGTTCATTATGACACGAAGGACATTCTCCGGTAATATAGCGGTCGGCAAGGAACTGGGAGGCCTCCTCGTCATAATATTGCATGGTGGTCTTTTCGATAAGTTTCCCGTCATGATACAATTTCAGGAAAAAGTCGGCGGCAGTTTCATGGTGCACCGGATTGGAGGTGCGGGAGTAGATATCGAAAGAGATGCCGAATTCTTCGAAAGAATCCTTGATCAGATAATGGTAGCGGTCCACGATCGCCTGCGGCGTAGTATGTTCGTTCTTAGCCTTAATGGTAATCGGCACGCCATGCTCATCGGAGCCTCCGATAAAAAGGACCTCTTCACCGATCATCCTCAGGTAACGCACATAAATATCCGCGGGAATATAAACACCTGCCAGATGACCGATATGCACCGGACCGTTCGCGTAGGGAAGCGCCGTAGTAACCGTATGCCTGGTTATATTTTTATCTTTCTTCATCTTTTCAATTTTAGAAAAGCAAAGATACGAAAAAGGGATAAGTTAAGATTGGCAACTTTTAAATGGCAAAGGTATCCCAATGAATACCTTTGCCCGAATTTCACAATAGAAACGTTTTCATTTATAGTTAATAATTATAAAAATGAAATCTACTATCTATTTATATTGATTTATAAATTGCTTTCTCTCATAAATTTCATGTCGCATTGCATCAGTTTCTCTCTTATAGATACTATTTAGACTAGGGTGTTGGAATAAGTGTCTTTCTTCATGGGCACCCATTCCATGTATATATTGCTCTTGAGATTTATATTCATTTCCTGGAGTATTAACAAATTTTTCTAATCCGGAATCTCTAAATGCCTTATCATATTCATCATTCCTGTTGCCAGTACCGGAAAATACATTATTTGGATCTATATTCATAATTGTAGAACTTCCCCCATCATTTATAAGAATCGCATTATTATAATCATTTTCTCCGGATTGATTATCAAAATCATAAGTAGATATATAAATATTATTATTCTCTGCAATACCTCCTATTTTTGTGTATCCATCTTTTCCATCAACCTTATCATTAACAAACATGGCCTTATCTGTAACATGCAAGGTAAAAGTTTCTTTTGAATTTACCATTTTCATTACTCCTTTTGCTCCACTTTCGGTTGACATTCGGGATTGGATATATTTATCCGTTCCTCTGGATAATGCTGCTTCTGAATAAGAAAATTTCTGTGTCTTCTTATCATAAGTTACTCCATCTATATCCCTTCCATCCGGGTCTATCAATATTATCGGATTATTGGCGCAGTATACATAAGGAGATAATGAAGGATATTTACTCGCCATCGGATCCACACTCAGCCAGATGCCCATATTAGAATCGTAGTACCGTGCGCCGAAATAATGATAACCGGTTTCCGCATCTTTTTCTTTACCGCTGAAAGTATACGGCGTATTCCAGTTTCCGGAACGCTGGTCTACAAAAGTTTCTCCGAAGGGCAGATAATTCATGTATTGGACAGGCTTACCGTCCTTATCCGTGATCCAGGAAGTAGAACCCAGATGGTCAGTATGATAATAATACAGATCTTTTTCGAGTTGGTACTGCCCCACAAACCAGCGCAAATTTTCCAAAGCGTTATTGGCTATGGTACAGGTGCGTCCGATCTCCCGTTGAAAAATCTGGTTAAGTCTCGATAATTGAGGAGCCTTCTTAGCGGATATCTGTTGGGCCGTAAAATTATGATTTCTGAGATCCGTAAGTTTTCCGCCGCCGATCTTACTTACCACACGTTCCGTTCCGGCATAGATATGCTTGGTATAACCCTGCGGAGTAGCCACCAGATAAGGAGAGGTGTATAAGGTAGGCGTATTCAGATTATCAAAGTAGGTGAGCACCCCGTTCACATAAATTTGCTGCCGGTCACCGGTGAATTTATAAGTCCTCTCTCCCGCTGCATCATAAGCGTAATAACTATTATAGAAATTATCTCCCACTGCCATCACACGGTTCATTTCTTCCCAATAAAGTTTTCTTTCCACCAGCAATCTTCCCGCAGAATAGACTTTCATATCAGTCATATTACCGTTGTAATCCCATATCAGATCCGTATAGGTTTCTCTTACAAGCATTCCTGCCGGAACAAGCCGGGTAGGCGTATTCTTATTTTCCGGATATCTATATTCTCCATAACCTTGGATAATACGGTTTGATGATATATTATTTGTTTTCTTCACTAATCTTCCATTCAATTTATATTCCATATTGGTTGTAGCTGTTCGAATATCAGGAGCTGGTGAACTCACAGGGTTTGATACATCGATCGAGTGACTGGAAGAAGTTAAACGGTAGAGGTCATCATAAGTAAAAGAATTCGTATAAGCACCACCCATATTATAAGGGAAATTAAGCGCCGTATTTTCCACATTGAGTATATTGCTTACCCCGTCATAAGCATAGTTTACATCCTGCAAAAGATTACCGCCATCGTCGTAGCTCTTTAAATTACTTAATCTTTGAAGGTTATCATACGCGTATTGCGAAGAAGTGCCATTACCATAAGTTATGGACGTTTTCTTTCCGAATTTATCGTAGGTAATATTATTCACATAATAAAATGTGGAAGCAAGATTGGTTTCAAATTTTACGCCGACATTATTTTTCAGATTTCCGCCTTTATCATAAAAATACAATACATTTTCACCGTCGGGATAAGTCATCTGTTTAATCCGGTTCCAGGTATCATATTTGAATTTCATTTTAAAGGTAAAGGCATCATCTTCATTTGGAAGAACGAATGTTTTGTGGTGTTCCAACACTTCTCCCAATGCGCCGTAAACAAATTGCTGCCAACCGCTGCCGTCTTCAATTTGAATTACCCTTGCCCGGTTATTCTGCGTAGCATCGTTTCCATAAGTATAATATACGTTATTGATCGGATTTTTCGGATATCTTATTTCCGTTAAGCGGTCATAATTATATTTATATCCAATATAATAATTTGCACTAACTTCACTCAGTAAATTGGTAGTCCGGTGCTCATACAAATTTCCGGCGGGATCATACGTATATATATCAAATCCGGCGTCAGGATGGCGGCGTTCGGTGCAAAGGCCGAGCAGGTTATAGGCATAGGTTGTCTTTAACCCATCCGGGTCGATACTCTCCAGGAGTTCACCCATCGCATTGTATTTAAAATAGGTGTTTACGGCAGAAGACCCTACAGAAGTCCGGACACGTATCTGAAGCCCTCTCAGATCCGTGTATGTATATACTCTTTTGTTATTGGCGTCGATTGTAGTCGTATAAAAACGATAATAGCTTCCGTCATGACCGAAACCATAAGTCATCTGGGTGACGGAACCGTCGGGAAGAGTAACGCGGGTCTGCCGGTCCAAAACATCGTACGTATACATAGTGGGATTGACATTATCTAATGCCGTATTAAAAGTAGGTTGCGGACGCTGGTCCGGGTTTTGCGAATTGGCCGGAATGGTTTCCGTGACGGGATAATACTGGGAAGTAACCCTGCCGTAAGTATCATAATTAGCCCTGCCGCTTACGCTGCTGTATTCCGTTCCGTTAATTTCTATATCTTTCTTGGTCTGGATAACTCGCCCCAACGCGTCGCAAAAGAGTGTTGTGGTCATAGGATTGGTATTTTGGAAAGAATCATAGTGATATGTCACTGCCCAGGCCCTGACGGAGGAACCTACGGAAGGAAGATGGTTTACGCCACGATCCAGCCAATAGTAAAATTTCATCGTATAATCGGATTCGTAGGGTCCTTTCACGCTGGACAAACGGCCGCGCCAGTCATAGGTATAAGTAATCACGTTGTTGTTAATATCCGTGGTGGTCAAAGGTTTTCCCCATTTATAATCATAAGTCGAGTAAGAGTTATCTTCAAACGGATATTTCCTTACCCGTACCGGGTATGCATAAACCTGGGTATCGTAATAGTAATAATATACCAGCCTTTGTCCGGCATGATTTTCCGGCAATGTTACTTTTGATACATTTCCCCGTGTATCATACGTATAATTATATACTGAAAATCTTGAGGTATTTGCGATATTATTAATGCTTAAAGTAGCTACTTTTCCTTTGTTGTTCAATTCGCATTTACGGTGGCGTAATATATTTCCGTTATAATCCCTTACCGTTATGACCTGCGGAACTCCTACCACGTATTTATTATACGTATCCGGATGATATTCAATTTTACTGATCAGATCGTCGCCAAAATCGGCATTATCACCGAAATTCGTATAAGCCACAATATTACCATAACGACCATATTCATAAAGTTTCCGGGTTATGATAAGCGGACTGGTCTGAGCTTCGTAATATTTAACGATCTCTTCGCGCAATGCCGGATACCCGATACCACTGCAAAAATCATCCTCGTCGATCACCTGTCCGGTATTGAGGTTATGCAAAGCGTAATTGTAAAATTTCTCCACATATTTCTTGATATTCGCCGCATTTGTCGAATAGTTGGTCAACAGTTCATAATATTTCAATCCTTTGCGGATAAAATCTTCATTATGATATTTCTCCGTCGTAACGCGGTAAATATTAGTGGTAGAAGTTACACTCGCAGTACTGCGTTGTTTGGTAACCACTTCTTCGAATCCAAGGCTGGTTTTCTCGTAACGCTGGTAACGGGGGTTTTTATATTCGAAAGTATAATACTGGTTGTTGGATCCGTCGCCGCTGTGTCCGTCGAAAATATTCAATGACGACATGGTCCACATACGACTCGGGCACTCGTAACTGTTTTCCGAAAGTTTATAATCCACCTGGAACTGTCCTTTGGCAATATTGGTTACCGATTTCAATAAATTGGTTTTTCCGGTTTGGTTATATCGTACACTAATCTGGTCATCACCATTGGCAGTTACATAATCGGGCAAGCCGTCGCCATCCATATCGATGAACTGAGTCAGGGTTTTATTGATACCCCAACTGCCACCGCCTTTCGGATTGACCATAAATTTCAACAGTACAAACCATACCGGAATAGTGAACCCGAAACTTATCGCTCCGTTAATGCCGCCGGAATAGCTTTCCGAACTAAAAATCCGGGCATTGGTCAGAAGGGTTACCGGCGCGCTGAAATCACCTTCGGCAATATTATAATATACCCGTATTGTATTATTATACGCTTCAAGTCTGTCAGGCAGACCATCTCCATTGATATCCATAAACACTACGGTGCTGTTGTTGGTACTGCCGTTGGAACTCAGACCTCCTGAAAAACTTGTACCTCCGAGATTGAATGAACCACCTATGTTAACTCCGTATGAATCGGAGTGGTCAGCTTTGATGGTATAGATCGATTTCATTTCCGACCGGAACATGTATCCCAGATTAAGATGGTAAGTTCCGTCATCGGCTACTTTATCCGGTAATCCGTCACCATTGATATCTATCCACGTACAGATTCCTTTGCTATCGTTTTCACCCGTACCTGCACCGGCATTACCTGTCGGTATAATTTGGCTTTGACCTTTTTTAGTAGTAGATTCTTTCTTGGCACTACTGAAAGAGGCGCCAAAATTACTACCGGTACCACTATATTTACTGAATTCGGATTTATATTCCCGTCCGGTATTCGGTTGGAAATTATTCCGGAGATAGTGCCCTTTAACCAAAGATGACAATCCGCCCTGAGGTTGCGAATAATTGATATCATATTCGGTAATTACATCCGGATATCCATCACCGTTCATATCCATATAATCGGTCTTGATCGTTACTTCTCCATTATTTTCAGTAGTCCCTGCACTTCCAAATAAAGCTCCGTTACCCCGTGATTTCGCTTTATTAACGGATTCACTCATTTTGATCACTGCCATCGGGCCTACATCCCCTATCGGATAGGAAGGAAGTGGAGAATGCTCCAGACCGTTCCCCATAAAACTATGGCTGGTAGCCGTAAAATTATTCCTGATCACCGACGGGTAAGTATTACTTAACGTATCGGCGGTTACATAACTGATATTCCCGTATCCTATCCATCTGTTATAATAATAATCCGGATCCATCATCAGGAAAACTTCTTCTTCATAAGGATGATTCGCAAACACTTCCGGATTTTCAGTAGCTTCCCGGAAATTTTCGGATAATTGCAGGAGATTTTGGTTAATAGGCGTGGTATACTGTCCCGTTTCATTCAAATAATTGAATTGTCCCCAGTTACGGTAAAGATCTCCAAAAATCGCGTCTCCTTCTTTCTGCATCGTATGCACACCTGAATACCTGACATAATTATTTATATTATAGTAGGCAGTGGTAATGTTCGACGCTACTACATTATTGCGACAGTAAAGATCGAAATAATAGGTTTGTCCGGCGGAAAGCGTTATACTGGCGGGCAGGTTGACCGTATTGTTGCCATTGGATAAATTGGCGGTATGTTCCAAAACCACACCATTGGCATTTTTAATACTTAAAGTATAAGGTGCGGTTCCCGATGCGCCGGCCAGATATACTCTAAGAGAAGAAATAGTTGTATTACTGGTATAAGTATAGGTGCGGGTAGGCAATACCGGTTTCGGATAATAGGTAAAATACGGGATCATTTCATAGATGATATTGGGACGGCTCTGTCCGTAATCTCCGTTATTTACCTCTACATTTTCCGTGGTGGAAACATAGAACAGATCGGTTTTCCATTTGATGGCCTGCCAGTCCACATTGGTATTACTTACCACTTCGATCCAGATACTGTCTCCCTGATTTACACTGATATTCCCGGAATTTAAAACCACATTACTGACAATTCCCTGTTGAGGCGGATAATTACTGATGGCGGTTATTTCCGTACCATTCTTATAAGCTTTAAATTTTACCGCACTGCTCAACGGATGCAGAATATCCAATACACTCTCTATTTTTACCTGTCCCTCAAAAGGCATATAATATTTACGTTTAGGATTGATCAGGAAATCTTTTGATGCGTTAAATACATATATTTTTTTGCCGTCGGCATCTGTGGCCGTATTACTGGGAGAACCGCCTGTCGCCGAATGATACGTTATTTCAGGTGTCCAGTGTATTTTATCGTATTTACGCTGCTTTAGGGATTCGAGCCGGAAGTATATCCTTTCCCCACGGCTCACATTCATGGATCCCAATGAAATATTATAGGAAGTACTGTCGGGATGCGGATTCAGATGAGCGGTATAAATAATATTATTCCCTTTTTGAATCGACACCTGTAATCCGTCGGTCACTTCATTGAAGCGGCGTAACTCCATAAGATTCTCCGTCAGGGTAACGGGCGCATTGATGGAGATGGTACCCGAATAAGGCGCTATCCACATTTTGACCAGGTCATGTGTCGGATAAAATTCCCGTTCTTCAGGTACATATGTTGTATCGTAACGAACCTGGTCTTTATAGATGAACGGGGTCACCACCATCCTGCCGGGGCGGAATATTTCACGGGTTATGGGTTCTCCGACAGAGATCTGGCCTGTTCCCGGACCGCCGCCCGGATTTTCACCATCTACCGAACCCATTCCCAGATCAGGGCAAAAACCGCCTTCACTTTGTATACTTTCAGGACTGGTCAATTGAAAAGTAGGCACTCCATTCACTAAATGATTAAAATACACGTAGCCGTCCTGCACGATATCCGGCAAACCATCCGCATTCACATCACTGATATAAACCGTAGTGGAACTTTTTGTTTTGCTGGTATTCCCGGAACGGGTTATACCGCCTACGATATGGGCTTCCCATCCCCAGTCGTTACTGGAACTGGTTTCTTTCAGGAACAGGTTCTCCCTTAATCCGGTTAAAGTAACGGGTGCAGAGAAACTATACACTCCATTCACCAATTGCTGTTTCCGGTATCTCAATTCTCCATTACGGTTACGAAAAACCTTATCGGGAAGACCGTCCCCGTCCATATCGATTAAGGTGATAACACCTTCCATATCCGACTGGCTGTACATATAATTACCTCCTCCTGTTAATGATTTATTAAAAGGCAATCCTATTCCCGCGGTCGCACCTCCTCCAACATTCCATCCCACTGTAGAAGATCCTCCCAAAGCGGTCACCTGCCGTGTTAATCCCGGCGCTACCAAACCATTGGCACCGGGATCAGAGCCTGTGGAAATGGTAACCGGATTACCGAACATATTTGCAGGAGCCGTATAATATTCAAATGCATGCGTTTTGATGCTATTATTACCAACATCACAACCACAATTGGAAGCAGTACTATTAAAACATTCAGGCTCCAATTCCGCGATTCTTTTGAGTAGATTCTTGGAAAAAGCTCCCGTTTCATAGCAAAACCGGTATTGTTTAAACACTTCATTATTATAAGATATTTTAATGTCGTTTAATAAATAACGGTCTACTTCCTTGAATCCGAACCGGCCGTTACTGGTAGGAGTATAATTCATTTTGCCAACAAACGCGATACGGTATTTACCCAGGGTACTTGTCCCATAACCGGTATAAGTAATTTCTTTAGGATATATCCATCGTTCCTCGTTGGCAGTCGAAACATTATAGGTATAATAGACAAAATTATCGTACAGGTCCCGGACTTCCGTTAATCCCCATTTGGCAATATTTCCCAAATGATCCGTCAATACGGCATTGGGATCCAATGCATTAGTCCCCAGTTTTTTCCCGTAAAAATAACGTACCCCGTTTTTGTCGGTGACCTCCCACCAATAATTGCGGGGAGAGGTTCCGTGACGGACAATTTTCTGGAAACTACCTTCCACGCGTTGACAAAACTCAATATCTCCCTGCATACGATCGATCCACTCCGCACGGTGCGGGAGGGGATTATATCCTTCTCCGTTTTTACTGATCAATTGTTCTCCATTTAACAGATAACCTTCACTTTCTTTTTCCAAATCGTAGTGAGGTACTCCCCAACGGGTTTCCACAGTGATCATGGAAATAGTCAGATTCCATCCTAAACCCAGCCAGCCATTACCGCCGTCGCTACTATAACTGACTGCCAAATTGGGTTGCATTCCCTGACGACCGGCCGGTATGTCAATCGGATAACTTAGGTTCACTGTTCCGTTATTATTGGGACTGGGCGGTTGCATTAAACTAAGTTCCGTCAACGGGTTGGCGGCTTGTATACCACTCATGGTGGTCGGCGTATACGCTTGTGTTTCCGGCATTTCCGGAACTTTTATGATCGCGTTGATAAAATCGGTAAAATGGTTCACCCTGGATATTACCAATTCATTGGACCAGTCTATCGAATCCCGTTCCAGTACCATCCATTTTTTAAACTGTTCGTCATAATAATAGGTTCTGATATCCTCTTCCACATAACCGACCGGTAGTAAACTCCTGTCATATGGTAAAAGAATCTGGATATCCTGTTCAAACAACATTCCGTGCGGCAACATTTCATAGCCGGAATGATATCCGGTTACATTGACCATTCCCGCATCCAAAGGTGGTATTTCATGAGTATTTAAGCCCTGGATCAAAAGCCGGGTCTCTTTTTTTACGCTTCCGGGAGCTCCTGTCAGACCGGCTTTCCCCAGTCGTATTTCAAAACCGGATTCCGCGAACGCCACCTGTTCTACCATAGAAGTATGGCCTACTTCCCGTGAAGACGAATAATCAGGTATGGTTAAACGAGGATTATTTTTCACCGGTAAAACAGCAATTTCCGGAATCCTCTGTTTCTCCGGTAAAAGTTCTTTTTCATCCGGCTGGGAAGCTCCTTCCTGAATATTAAAATGATACCCGCTGTAATATTGCGGAGAAACATGGTGGTCCCTTGGAACTTCAATACTAAGCAGAGAGAGCAAAAACAACAGTAAAACGGTACTTATTTGCAAGTGATATATTTTCATAATATTGGATTTTTAATTATTGATAAACAGAGAAAAAATTAATTGACGATCATTTTCATATTTTTCTTCTCACCGCCACTTTCAATCTCGAAAAGATATTGGCCACGTGTGGATACTTCGCCTTCAAAACGGTAATCGCTATTTCCTTTACCGTTCATCTCCCTCAACACTTTTCCCTCGATCGTTAATAACCTTATCACCACATCCCTTATTTCCGGATATCGGATCATTAAAGTATATTGGCCGTAATTAGGATTCGGATACAACAAATACTCACTTCCCCTGCACTCTCTATCGGACAGGCTCAGGCTCAACCGTTCTGCTTGTTCTTGTGTGGTTATTTTTTTCTGTGGTTCATCGGTAAGGATTTCATCAGCAACTATCTCTTCTGCCCGATCTACTATAAAACAAAACAGGTCTTTGCCATTTCCGTCAGTATCCCATTTAATATCATGAAAATAGACAATGCCGGCACTATCGATCCTGGTGGGAACATAATATTCCAACTTCTTACCGGAAAAATCTCCGGATCCGCTCCTGTCAATTACTAATCTTACTTCGTCAGCGACTACTTCCCAATCCGATATATCCATTTTTAAAAAAGTAGAAAATCCGGAAGCCGTTTGCCCATGAACCTTAACCAAAGATCTCCCGTAAACCTCTACCAAATTTCCTTCAATAGTCAGATTTTCCGTCTGATCAAAGGACAATTTTTCATTACCTATCATTAAAAAATCTCCTTCATTCATTCTATTGGGATTCATTTCATTGGTACGATAGTAATCACCCAGACCAAATACCATTTTTCCGTTCATTCCCATCGATTGGCGCTGATCGAGACCCGGAAGGCTATCTTTTCCCAATCCGATAATTGAAGCGGAATATATTTTATCCGTTTCATAATCCCATATTTTTTCACCCGTACTACTGAAATAGTCACTTTCTATCAAGGTTACACCGTACTTTATGGCAAGATAAGATGCCCAGCACAGCAAAGATTCTTGTGGTACGGAGGAATCGAAAAAGAGGAATTCCGCTAATAAACCGTTAAATAAAATATTGTCATAATGCCCGATCTTGATACTCCCCTTTCCAGAGGAATCCCAGGATTGCGACAGGCTGTTGATTACCCCGCCTTCACGGTTAATATTTTCATACGTGATTTCGCTGTTGCTATTCAGGATACGACGGGAAGTAAGCCCCAATTGTAGGCCATTTTCCTGTTTCAACTGCCATAAGCCCTGCTCGGTCATGGCATCATCCACTTTATATACCAGCATCGTAGTTACATTACGGCTGTTAAATGTGATCTCCGGAATATCCACTTCATCACCGCCTTTCAATACCAATGCCGGATTAAAATTCAGGTAATCCGGAGTTTGTCCGGAATGAATCGCATGGTGACCATGGCCCGATATATCCGACCAGGTTTTCCCTTTTAAATAAGAAGCTTCACCTTTAAGCCAAACATCCGGCCAAACCAGAGTTTCGGATTGCGAATTGCAGTAATAGATCGCACTTAGCAATATACTGCATAAAATAAGGATTTTTTTCATAATGGATGAAATTAATGAATTAATGCGGGGTAAATATAGAAATAAATTAATATATTTATACAAAATAGAAATATTATTTAATACTAATATAAAAATCTAATTTTCAGATATATAATATAAAAACATACTATAAAAACTATATTTATGATCTCATTTTTTATAAAAATAGGATCAGTTTTTTACAAATTCAGACACATTGTGAATAATAAAAATCCTAATTTATAATAAAGCATGAAAAATAAAGAATTCAGTCAATTAACATATTTTTAATTACAACAAATACAAGTAAGGCGATCTCATGACTATAGAATCATCACAAATATCCATTGATCATTTTTAGTTCCCTTTTATACAAAACCGGGAAATAAACCTGTTTTACTTTTTATTGGTTACGGGAAATATCACCCCGATAAAATGACATTATTCCTATATCAAAGCAGATATTATCCAAATCCGTATTTTCTTGTTTATCTCAAAATCTTTAATATCTTTGCACCGAAATACAAAGCTCATGATTGATATCAGCAAAGTACGCATAGTACCCGACTTCCCCTCCGAAGGTGTTAAATTCTACGACATTACAACTGTATTGAATGATGTGGACGAATTCAAGAAAATATTCGGCGCATTATTGGACGAAGCCAAAAAAATGAAACCGGATATTGTAGTGGCATTGGAGTCACGTGGATATTATTTCGGTCCTTCCCTAGCACTGGCTTTGGATGTGCCTTTCGCGCCGATCCGGAAAAAGGGGAAATTACCTTACCATACTTACAGTGAATCTTATGATTTGGAATACGGGCAGGCCACGATCGAGATCCATACCGATGCCATAAAACCTCATCAATCGGTACTTTTGTTTGATGATATTCTGGCAACCGGAGGGACTGCCGCCGCAGCAATCAATCTGATTAACCATTTTGAACCCAAAAATATTTCCCTTTTATTCTTCATGGAATTGGCATTTCTTCAGGGTAGGAAAAAAGTGGAGGGATACAATATGGTAACACTGGCCACAGTTTAGTATACACAATTTATTTTATACCATAACTTATACATAATTATATCATGAAAAATATTGATTGGAAAAGTCTCCCTTTCGGTTATATTAAAACCGATTACAACGTTCGTTGCTATTTCAGGAACGGCCAATGGGGTCAACTTGAAGTAAGCTCATCCGAATACATTAATATCCATATGGCAGCCACGGCTCTTCATTACGGACAATCCGCATTTGAAGGAATGAAAGCTTACCGGGGCAAGGATGGGAAAGTACGCCTTTTCCGTTGGGAAGAAAACTGGAAACGATTGAAGTTGTCAGCCGAAACAGTGATGATGGAGCCCGTTCCCGAAGAAATATTCAAAGAAGCCTGTTTTAAAGCTGTGCAGTTGAATGCCGAATATATTCCCCCATACGGTACCGGCGGTTCTTTGTATTTACGGCCTTTACTTATCGGCAGCGGAGCCAAAGTTGGGGTGAGTCCAGCGGACGAATACCTGTTTATGATTTTCGTAACTCCGGTAGGACCTTATTTCAAAGAAGGTTTCAAACCGGTAAAAATGCAATTGGTAAAAGATTTTGACAGAGCTGCTCCGCTGGGAACAGGCCATGCTAAAGTGGGAGGTAACTATGCTGCCAGTTTACGCGCAGGCGAAAGGGCGCACAAAGAAGGTTTCTCCGCTTCTATTTTTGCCGATGCCAAGACCAAACAATATATCGACGAAGCAGGTCCGGCCAATTTTTTCGGTATCAAAGAAGGAAAATATATCACACCCGATTCCACTTCCATTTTACAATCCATCACCAATATGAGCCTGCGTGAAATCGCCAGTGACCTGGGTCTGACTATCGAAAGAAGGCACGTATATATTGATGAACTGGATACCTTTGATGAAGCGGGCGCATGCGGTACGGCTGCCGTAATTTCTCCGATCGCGATGATCCAGGACAGGGAAACCGGCAAGGAGTATATTTATTCTAAAAACGGAGAACCAGGCCCATGGAGTACCAAGCTATATAATTGTCTTACAGGAATCCAGTTCGGAGAGATCGAAGACAAATACAACTGGTGTACCGAAATTGAGTGTTAACAAATTTTAACATTAAATTTGACAGGACTCGCACCAACATTGGATTTAATATGTAATTTTGCCCTGTTAAATTATTACCCAAATAAAAAAAGAAGAAATGAAAAAATTTTTCGCTATCCTTACAGTTGCTGCATTTGTTTTTGTAGCTTGTAATCAGCAAAAAACCGAATCAACAGAGCCTGTACAAGCTGAGGCTACACAGGAAATGGAAGCTGATGTTCTGGAAACCGAAGTTGCCGACATGCCGGTTGATGAAACTGTGGTAGAAGGCGAGGAAGTTGTGGCAGAAAATCCCGCAATCCAATAAACCTAATAGGTCAGCAATTTGCCTGACTTAAAAAAAGGCCGGTGGAAATCCACCGGCCTTTTTTATTATCATAATACTACAACAGTCTTATTTTGCATAAGCATCTAAAAGTTTTCGGGTATGATCCAATAATTCAGGTCCGCCTGTTTCTCCATGCCCGGGTATAACGATCTCTGCATCCGGAAACATCAGAATAGTTTTCTCAAGGGAATTGGGCCATAAAATGACATCACCGTCAGCTGTATTACCCAATCCGGAAGAATTCATATCTTTGATAAAACAACCTCCGAAGAGAATTTTTTCCGAAGGGATCCAAATCACGATATTATCCAACGAGTGGCCCGGACCAGGATAATAACAATAAATGTCAAGATCGTGCAACTTGAGGGACAAAGAGTCCCGAAAGCCGTTTTCAGGTAGCGGCAGTCCATGCTCATCCGCGATAGCAATGGTCATTTCATTTGCATAACTGGCTATATCCCGGCTATGGATATATTCAAGTCCACCCATACAATCCCCGTGCCAGTGGCCTGCAATAAATGTGGTAATTTCCGCATTCAAATCACGTGATATCCAATCAACAAGGATTTTTGTCTGTTCATTAGTCATCGGAGTATCGAACAGAAATGCTTCCTGTTCATCCAGAAGTATCAAACCATTGGATGAAACATTTCCGAAAGGCGGAATCTCCGTCACTGAAATATGTACGTAAGCCTTTTCGGAAAGCTTTAAGATTTTAATATCATCCGAGATTTTGATCACATGAGTAGTATCTTGTCCGAATGTAGAAAAAGACAAAGCCAAACTTATCAAGAAAAAGATTATTTTTCGCATATAATTAAATTTAATAATAAATAATTGATCAGGCTTCCATAAAAAACAGGCCGCCGCCATCAAATAATTGACCCCGGTATAATTCTATGATCTCGTAGTCCAACTTATGTAAATAATTCCCTAACTCCTTTCCTTCCGGATGGTAATCAAGGCTACCTATAAAGAAAATCTTATTACCGTTGATGCCCGCACATCCCCCTATTAATCCGTAAGGAAAACCCGGCAATACGATCTTCTTCGGATCGACAAAAAAAACATTCGCATCATGTTCAATTAGCTTTCTTTCAATATCTTTATCCGAAGTAATAAAATAATTATCCCGCAACGCAATCAAAGAACATCGGGTAAATGATTGTTTTACTTCTATAAATAAACGGCAACCTTGTTGATCCAGAATTACGGGATCTGTATATTTTCTCCTGTGGATAAGATATCGGGAAGTAAAAACAGCATTATATGCGGTCGTATTATTTTTTTTGAAACCAACACGGTTTTCTCCCAACCTGACAGTTATACCATGGTCAAGTAATTTTGTGAAATAGATTTCCGGAACATTGGGTGCTGCCACCAATTGATCTTCTATTTTACAAAAAAAGATATCAGGATGCCCGGACAGAGCTTCATGGGTAATACCGCGGGTATAAAAAGGCACCAAGGTCCCATAAGCTCTTAGCCTCTCAAATGCTTCTGCCGGAATTCGTTGGTCATGGATGATGTACATTTCATTTATTTTATGATCAAATCCCGGCCTGTTAAAGATGGATTAACCCTGAATCTTACACGATCGAATCTTTGCAATAACATTTTCTTATTGGCGCCACCATAGCCGACGGCGTAATTAAGTTGGCCGGGAGCAACTTCCACCACAATATCCCGGCTATTGATATGATCTCTTTGTTCGTTTAAGATCTTATTCCATAAAAAACTAAGGACTAATTCCCGGAAAGAAACGTGGAATGGTCCGTCTACCAGATCGTTTCCGGTAATCAATCCTTCAGATGGATGTAATCCCATTCGCAAAATCGTAACTTGAGCCTGTTCAAAAATCCCGACTAAATTACTACTCCATTGTATCGCTTCATCCATAGTAAGAGGTGTATATTGACCGGAAAGATACATGGATTCCAAATCCGTATTTCTTATAACCAATGTAGGATAAATCCTGGTATATACGGCTCCGTAAGACACGATCCGATGTGCGGTAATGATCGATTTCTCCATCGTATCCAAAGGAAGACCTATCATCATCTGTAATCCCAACTCGAAACCTTCGCTAACTACAAGCCGGGAAGCCTTTTCCACTTCCTCCACGGAATGGCCTCTTCCGGACATTTTCAGCACATTTTCATCAAGCGACTGAGCTCCAAGCTCAATGATCCGAACATTATATTTTCTCAGGTTTTCAAGTATAGGAAGTGAAATATAATCGGGACGGGTAGATAACTGGATATTGTCGATCTTTCCCTGGTCAATATAGGGTTTCACGATTTCCAAATAACCGGTTTGTTCTTCCAAGCTCATCCCGGTAAAACTTCCGCCAAAGAATCCGACCTTTACCGTAGCTCCCGGAGGAAATGTCTTCATATATTTCTCAATAATCCCTTTAATTTCTTCCTTAGAGGGAGATTCCGGACAACCTGCGATACGATATTGGTTACAGTAAATACAACGAAAAGGACAAGCTTTTTCGGGAATAAAAATGGGAATTGTATAATACTTTTTCATCTATTCCCACAATTTTAGCTGGATATTTTTATCCTCGGGCTTTTTGGCATCTCCATAGACCGTTTTTCCTCCGTAAAGGTAAGAACTATTTTTCTCACGTTCAATTAAATCATCAAAATAATTACCCGGTTGATAATTCTTCTCCATATCGGCAGCAATCTTAGACAGGTTCTTTAAAGCTTCGGACTTATCACGGTACCCTAACCTGGCGCTGTGTATGGCTTTATCAAATATTTCGATCGTTTCGTCATAAACTTTCGTAGGAACCGGGAATGGATGCCCGTCTTTTCCGCCGTGGGCGAAGGAGAATCTGGCAGGATCAGTAAAACGGGAAGGAGTCCCGTGTATTACCTCGCTGACCAGAGTCAGCGATTGAACGGTCCGGGGGCCCACTCCTTCCAGTAATAAAAGCGATTCCATATCGCTAATATCGGTTTCGTGCGCCAATATCAATGCGGCTCCCAACCGTTTCATATTCACGTCGGCAGCCGTTACTTCATGATGATTAGGTAAAATAATAGATACTTCCCTCATCAATTTATCCGGCCGGTGGGTAGTCAATTCCAGGATACCTTCTCGTGCAGGCCGGGCGTTTTTATCCGTTAAATTAAGTATCAACCCCTGATTTTTACCGCATACCCCGGCATGGGGTTCATCCATAAATGATTCCAGTGAAGAAGAGAGCCAGTGATAACGCCGGGCCATCTTCGTACCGGCATTCATTCCCTGTTGTACCACAGCCCATTCTCCTTCGACCGTCAATATAAAAGAATGAAGATAGAGCTGGAAACCATCCTGGACCGCGCTGTTATCTATTTTGGCCGACAATTTACTATTCCGTACTAGCTGGTTGCCGTTAAGGCCTGTGTGTTCCGCTACTTTAAGTAATTCATCGGGCGTCTGCCTGGAAGATTTGCCCCGGCCGCCACATACAAAAACGCCTAATTCGGAAGAACGGGCATTAATGGCTTTCTTTAGGGCATTCATTACCGAAGTGGTAATACCCGAAGAATGCCAGTCCATTCCCAATACACAACCCAAAGACTGGAACCAGAAAGGATCACTTAATCTTTTTAACAGTGCCGGGCGACCATATTCTATGATAATTGCCTCCACAATGGCACCACCCAATAGACTCATACGCCGGGCGAGCCATTGCGGGACGGTGCCGTAATGGAGCGGTAAATCTGCATGACCTTTTTTCATATAAGCAAAGATACTAAAAGGGATAATAGCATTTGTTCCTATGGTCTCGAAAATATTCATTTAAAATAGAAATCATATAAAAATAGTATCGCCGGTTTTCATTCATAAAAATTTAAGTATATTTGCCACAAATATAAAAAACAGTAATCATGAAAAACTTATATATTGCATTATTAATAAGCATCATAGGGCTCACCACATCATACGCGCAACAATCACAGGATCTGTTTCATTACAAAGTAGGACAATTGGATGTATACATGCTTTCCGAAGGACAGCAACAGGGAAATAGTTCTATATTGATCGGCGCTACTCCTGAAATGATGAATGGAACTATGCCGAACGGAACTTTTGCGAATGCCACCAACGCTTTCCTAGTCAGGGATGCAGAACGGATTATCCTGATCGACGCAGGATGGGGTAAGAAATTATTCCTGCATTTGGAAAAACTCGGTATTACTCCCGAAGATATTGACGTTGTATTAATCACGCATATGCACGGAGACCATATCGGCGGAATGATGCTCAACGGACAGCTCACCTTTCCCAATGCGGAAATCTACATACCCGAAGAGGAATATCATTACTGGACGGATGATGATAAAATGAACGCCATTCCTGAAAATAACCGAAAAGCCTTTAAAGCATCCAGGGAAGTGATCAGAGCTTATGGCGACCGCGTTAAAACGTTCCAACCTGATAACATGGATAATCCTTCCGAACCTATATTGCCGGGTATAATACCCATCGCAGCTTATGGACACACTCCGGGACATACCATGTATTTACTGACATCGGGACAGGATAAATTGCTGGTATGGGCTGATCTCACCCATGCCATGGCCATACAGATGCCCTATCCGCAAATAGCGGTGACTTACGATATTAATCCGGAAGATGCTATAAATTCCCGTAAAAAAGTATTGGAGTATGTTACTACCCATAAAATCCCTGTCGGAGGAATGCATATAGCTTATCCCGGAGTAGGGCAAATCATAAAAAATTCCGGTACCGGATATACTTTTATTCCCGAAAAATCAGAAAAATAACAAATTTTACTATTTAGCTATTTTTTGTTATATTTTTATTAAACATTATGATTATTACAAGTGTTATAATCCCATAGTGTGAATTACTTGCATTTATTTGTTCTTTATTTTTGATTATCTCTTGACGGATAGAGATTGATTCTTAATGAATTGTTGCAGGGGAAAAGATATAATTTACTTTGTGGATATGCTTTCTTTTCCTTTGCAATTCCGTCATTTATGGGATCTTGCATTACCTAATTGTTTAATAAAAAAGGAGAAAACTATGGCTCAAACTAAGGATGGAAAGAAAAAAGTATATGTCAAAGGATATACAAAATCCAATAATGAGAAAGTATCCCCTCATTATCGTTCAACACCCGAAACTACTTCAACCAAAAAGAATACGGAAAGTACTAAAAAGTAATAATACCATCTCTATTTAATTTATGAAAGTAGAAACACAACTACAACCAAAACTTTCCGTAAAGCAAGAATGTGCAATCGGTGGTTTTTTTGGGAACTTATATTCCTTTAATATAAGTTTAAGATTATATCACTGGTATTTATTCGAAAATAAAAATTTGGTGAGATACCTGGCTTTCGAGCATGCCCTGGAGGAATTATCCGACGCTTTGGACCGCATTGTGGAAATCGCCCAATCTTTATATGGTGAAATAAAAATTACTGTTCCTCAAACAGACATACCACAAGATATTTTCGAGCATATTATCAGTTTTTCCAGTTATGTGGATGATCAAAGGGAACTGTTTACCGATGATTTTTCAGAATCGATTATCAATGAATACCAGGAAGCCGTCCAGCAAATGCTATACCGGCTGGTGCAGGTTTTCTGAAATAATAAAAAGGGGTTATCTAATCATAAATGGTTCATATAAAAAAGGGAAATGCGGTTTTGATAGAAGTTAAGTAATCAATACATTTCTACCTTTCTCTATATAACCATCAAGCCTGAGAAGCTTAATGATAATGAGCATAACCCCTTATTTTTTTCCCAGTTATCCTGTCCAAAAACGGTAATATTGCCAAATATACCAATCCTTATTGATATAAAATAATTCCAATGGGTAAAAATTGTATTTTTGCAAAAAAATTGGAATGACATTTTTAGCAGCCCTTAATTTTATACATTTTCGATTAGCCGACCTGATCGATATATTTATAGTGGCATTCCTTATTTACGAATTATACAGTCTTCTAAAAGGAACTACTGCGCTCAAGATATTCTGGGGGATTGCCCTGGTATTTATTTTTTATCAACTGGCTTCCTTGTTTCATCTTGGACTCTTAACAGAGATTATGGGACAGGTAATCAGCGTGGGGGTCATTGCCCTGATCGTGGTTTTTCAACCGGAGATCAGGTCATTTCTATTATATCTTGGAAACAGACGATTTATCAAAATATTGAACGGTAAATTAATAAGACGTGACAATCCGCAAAAATTCGTGGACGACATCGATGCTATCGTCAGCGCCTGCAACCGGATGGCCCGGACCAGAACGGGCGCATTGATCGTTATGGCTAAAGAGGCACCGTTAGACGATTTTATCAATACCGGTGAAAAAATTGATTCCAGGGTTTCCCGTGAATTAATTGAAAATATCTTCTACAAAAACAGTCCCCTGCATGACGGAGCCATTATTATAAAAAACCACAGGATCGACGCGGCCCGTTGTATTTTACCGGTTTCCCGTACGGAGGGCCTTCCGACAGACCTGGGTCTGCGGCATCGTTCTGCCATCGGCGCCACAACCCTTACCGACGCAATAGCGATCGTGGTATCAGAGCAAACCGGAAGTATTTCACTTTGCAAAGGCGGGGTTTTACTGAGGGATATTTCCTCCATCGTATTGCAGCAAATGTTAACGGATGAGTTCATCACCTCGACCAATCAAAAGGAGGAAGAAGAAGAAAAAACACCTCCGGTGACCGAAGGTGTTCAATAATTTTTAAAAGAAACAATCTCTTTCCCCGCTGTCGATTGCACTTAATTCGCGGTCTATTTTTTCTTTATGTTTAGAGGTCGGAATATCATTTAACATTTTTCTGATCAGGGCAAGGCCTTTTTCACGGGTTTCCGCCGAAGCGAAATCATACAGATATTCTTTAAATGAGAACATCGCATTGGGAAGGCAATATCTTTTGATTAATCCGGGTTTGGCCAGATCCATAAAATCGTGTCCTACCCTTCCTTTCCGGTAACAACCTGTACAAAAAGACGGAATAAAACCCGAATCGATCATGCTGGAAATTACTTCCTCCAGTGACCGGTGGTCTCCGAGCGAGAACTGGCTCCCCGCTTTTTCGGCTTCATCGCTATACGCGCCGGGATTAGTACGTGAACCCGCCGATACCTGACTTATCCCGTAATTGAACAGTTCCGTCCTCATATCGTCATTTTCACGGGTACTTAATATAATACCGGTATAGGGAAGCGCGATCCGTATAATGGCAATGATCTTTTTAAAATCCTCATCCGATACGGCATGAGGGATATGCTCGGGAAGAGGAGCCCCTTCAGCAGGTTCTATCCTCGGAAAACTTACGGTATGAGGACCGCAGCCATATGCCCTTTCCAGATGGTTGGCATGCTCCATCAAAGCGAGTATCTCATAACGGTAATCCGCCAAACCAAATAATACACCGAGACCCACATCGTCAATACCGCCTTCCATTGCACGGTCCATTACCAGCAGCCTGTTTTCAAAATCCGACTTGGGTGAATTACCCGGATGATATTGTTGGTATAAAACCGGATCATAGGTTTCCTGGAAACAAACGTAAGTGCCGATATGCTCTTCCTTTAATTTCCTGAAATCCTCCACTGACATCGGGGCTAATTCCACATTGATACGCTTGACCTGGTGCTTTCCTTCTTTCACACCGTAAACAGTCCGGATAGCTTCACAGATATAATCTATATTGTTACGGGGACTTTCTCCACAGATCAGCAATATCCTTTTATGTCCATCCCTTAGGAGAATACGGGTTTCTTCTTCCAGTTCCTGCATGTCCAGCACTTTACGGACAATCTGTTTATTATCACGACGGAAAGCGCAATAGACACAATTATTGACACACACATTTCCCGTATAGACCGGAGCGAATAAAACCAGTCTTTTCCCATAGATTTCTTCCTTGACAATAGCAGCGGTTTCCATAATGGAACGGATATCTTCATGGTCCTGCACCCGGAGTAAAGCGGCAACATCTTCCAGAGAAAGCCCGTTCAATTTCCTTGCTTTATCCAGTATAGTATCCAGCTCCTTTTTATCCGGGGCTTCTCCCTCGATCATGGCATACAATTTATCCCGATCGATAAAATTGGTGTTTCTTTCTTCAATATTCATGATTATTTGATTATGGGTTGTTTCTTTATAATATTATTCCTGTTTCGTCACGATGGTCTTCACCTCAACTCCCGTTAACCTGCCCAATTTTCCCGTAAGGGTATTAATATGGTTCATCGGGGCCTCCACGATTAAAGAAATAAAGGATATTTTTTTATGGGGCATAGGAATACCCTGTCTGGCAATCACAATATCAGCACATTCCGATATCAGATTGTTGACTTCCGTAACATAATTTTTATCCGTGATAACAATGGCGATAATGCCTAAACGCTTTTCCATCAGTTTATTCTTTTGGATTAGTCAATAAATTTTTCAGAACTTTGAAAGGGATAAATCCGTTTCGCAGTGCATGGCAAAGATAATCAATTATTCTTTACCCACAATTTCAACAACCGTTAAACGGTAAAGTTCATCTTTATGTGAAGCGCTTCGACGATAAATTTTCAGCAAAATTCCTTATTTTTTCAATCAAACCCAGAACAATTCTCAAAGTTATCAGTTTTTATTTCAATATTTTATAATTGGAAAAAGAATTTTAATGGCACATTTACCGACCTTAGTGAGTGATCTGGCACTCATTCTTATCACTGCGGGAATCGTTACAATATTATTTAAATGGCTAAAACAACCGGTCGTACTGGGATATATCGTAGCCGGCTTTCTTATCAGTCCGCATTTCGTTTTGTTACCTTCCGTCGCCGACGTAGAAAATATATCGACCTGGGGAGAAATAGGGATCATTTTCCTGTTGTTTGCCCTGGGACTGGAATTTAGTTTCAAGAAATTAATGGATGTGGGCGGTACCGCGGCTATCGCTACTTTTATCAATATGGGCTCGATGATCGCGATAGGATATTTGATCGGCAATGCCATGGGATGGACACAAATGGAAAGTATTTTTTTGGGTGGAATGCTTTCCATGTCCTCCACTACCATCATTATTAAAGCTTTTAATGACATGGGATTGCAAAAGAAAAAATTTGCGGGCATCGTATTCGGAATGCTTATTGTGGAGGACCTCGCGGCCATCATGATGATGGTAATTTTGTCTACTTTTGCCATTAGCAGGCACTTCTCCGGTGCGGAATTCGCCGGAAGTATCTTAAAGCTCGTCTTCTTTGTGGTCATCTGGTTTGTAGTGGGAATCTATCTGCTTCCCGGTCTATTGAGAAAACTAAAGAAATTCCTGAATAACGAAACTTTGCTTGTTCTATCCGTGGGTCTTTGTCTGGGAATGGTTTTGTTTGCCACAAAAGTGGGGTTTTCTGCTGCTTTAGGGGCATTTATCATGGGGTCTATTCTGGCGGAAACGGTAGAATCACACCGGATCGAACATTTGATGGAGCCTCTCAAGAACTTATTCGGCGCGGTATTTTTTGTTTCCGTAGGCATGATGATCGTCCCGGAAATAATTGTGCAATATATCGGTCCCATCCTTATACTCACGGTTGTGGTCTTAGTGGGAAGAGTGGTCTTTGCCACTCTGGGAGTACTTGCATCGGGACAGGGATTGAAAGTTTCTCTGCAGGCCGGGTTTAGTCTGGCCCAGATCGGGGAATTTTCTTTTATTATCGCAACCCTTGGTATGCAACTGGGTGTAATCGGGGACTTTCTATATCCGATTATTGTAGCGGTATCCGTTATCACCACATTTACTACCCCATATTTTATTAAACTGTCGCAACCGTTGGCTTCCAGCCTGGAAAAACATATTCCTCCGAAATGGGATAAATTAATTCACGGTTATGCTTCTTACAAATCAAGGAACATCCAACACAAAAGCGACTGGCAAAAAGTACTGAAAGGAGTATTTACCACTGTATTTATTTACACTGTCCTGGCTTTCGGCGTTTTCCTTCTTTCCCGCCTGATGCTTATACCTTTTATAACCGACAGGATTCCAGGACTATGGGGATCTTTACTGTCAGCCGTTATCACGTTGGGAATGATGGCCCCCTTTATCGTCGGGGTGATTTCCAGACGCAAAAATGTCAAACCCGAATTATTCCGTTTATGGAACGACAAACATTTTAATAAAGGCATCCTGATATCCCTGAATCTTTTCCGGGTAGCCGTGGGAATTGGATTGATCCTGATGGTGCTTTTACCCTTGTTCTCACAGGCAACCGGAATATTACTACTCTCGTCTTTTATCATTCTTTCCGCCCTGGTATTTGTGGAAGGGTTCCGGAAAAGGCCTGCAAAAATGGAAGAGAAATTTTTCCGGAACCTGAACGAGAAAGAGATCACGGAAGAAAGCCGGAAAGCCATTAATAAACAGGTAACCAAGGACCTTCTCGATAAAAATATACATGTAGAAGAATTCGAAGTGGCCCAGAACTCGGTCATTACGGGAAAAACACTGGGAGAGCTGGATTTCAAAAAGAGAACCGGAGTAAATGTGATCAGTATTATCAGAGGAGATCAAAAGATCAACATACCGGACAGCGAAGAAAGGGTATATCTGTTCGACCGGCTTATCGTAGTGGGTTCCGATAATGAAATCCAACGGTTTATGCAGGATATCGATAAAATCAGGGATATAGGTAACCTGCCGACGGATACCCGCCACCAGATCTGCTTATCCCAATATCATATCAATGAAAATTCTTTACTAATGAACAGATCGGTAAGCGAACTGAGAATCAGGGAAAAAGCGAATTGCATGATCGTATGTATTGAAAGGAATAACAGTATTATTTCGGAAATAAAGGCCGAAACCGTATTACAACGGGAAGATGTACTGTACCTGGCCGGAGAGAAAAACAATTTAACAGGATTCGAAGAGAACCTATTTATTTAGTATGCATTAAATAATGAAATCGATAAAATGCTCAACATATTTAATGATTATTGATAAATGATTTTGGAAAGCAATAGTTTCCAATAGCACCACAACCATATTCAAGAACAACATTATCTCTATAATATATCTCCGTGCAATTGTTATTATAAATCTCCATAAGTGAATCATTTTCAGCAATAGATTTTTCAAAAACTAGATAATAATATTTACCGAATCCGCTACGCTTAAAACCAATACGAACCGGATCACTATTGTCTATAGAAATGCAATTTATCTTATCTAATTTTTCTTTCAATTTCTTTATTTCTTTCTTATTCCAATGCAGAATATTAAAAATTGTATCGGCTTTTTTTGAATTTAGGTTCATATTCCACTCCCTATATACCATGTCATCTTTTAAAAAGAAAATATCAATTCGCCTGTTTGCTGGTTCAATATATACATATGAATCATCAGGAACTATTGAACGGAAATAGTTTATAAAATCTCTTATTTCAATTTCGTATTTATCATAATTGTTTGTAAGATCACTTATTTCGTAATTCTTTAACCATGGACTTTGAGAAAATTTCCATAAAGTAAATGAAATTACTAATATAAATAATATATAGAGGTAACCCTTTTTGTTATTTCTCACTTTAGCATTTTCCATTTTAATGATTATCAAATATGACTCTCAATTGGCTTTCAATTCAATGTAAATTGTAGTTAATAAAAATAGGAAACATGTGATTATATGATCACATAATAAGGAATAGGAATGGATAACTGATTATAACTTCTCTTTGTTATTTAGTATGCTCATCCATCAACATGATCTTTTCACGAAAAGCACCGGCTCTTCCGGCTCCTTCGCCGACGTTCACCAGTACCGTTTCCCCGTTATTGATCTTCTTTTCCACCAAAGCCCTGTAGAAACCGAGTAAACACACAATTGAAGCGGGCCCCAGGTAAATACCGCGTTCCCGATAAACCAAATGCCCGAGACGGACAAGATCTTTTTCCGGGACTCGCAGGAAGGTTCCGCCGGATTTTTTTACGAGGGGAGCAATCACCGGATACATACCGGGATTTCCTGTCGACAGAATACTTACTTCTGTGCGTGGATTTTCGATCACTGGATATTCCTTTTCATAACCTTCGGGAAAACCTTTTTCGGCAGCCGATTCCCAAGCCTGTACCATAGGATCACAGGTATCCTGCTGAACTAATAGCATACGGGGCACTTTCACCTCCGGATATGCAGAAGTGATTTCACGTACACCTTTATCTATGGCGATAGGACCAGTACCACCACTAACCGCCTGTATATAAACATCCGGCATCCGGCCCATCTGACGAAGAAATTCGAAAACCATGGTTTTCTTGGCTTCCACCCTGATGGGATCCATATTTCCCGCGGAAATAAGGACATTTTCTTTATTATGAAAGTCCATGGCCATTTTTTTGGCATAGGCATAATCCCCGTCTACCACAACCACCTCCTGTCCGAAGGAACGTATCTCATTGACAGAATCTTCATTAACCCCTTCAGGTACAAAAACCGTAATGCCGACACCGGCGAGAGCAAGATATTTACTGTAAGCAGTAGCCGTATTTCCTGTGGAAGCCACACAGAAACGGGATATCCCGTTTTCTTTAAAGACGGTAGCGGCTAAAGAAGCCGCCACATCCTTAAAAGTATTGGTACCGCCATTCAGGTCATTCCGGTAAACCATCACTTTACAGGATATACCGAATTCGCGGGATGCGTATTTTGACAGGAAATCCCATTCTTCAACCGGAATGGCTCCTTCTCCGCTGCTTACGATATGACTTCTGTTTTCTACCGGAAGATAATCGAAATAATGCCAGAAATTTTCAGGTTTATGCAGGTAAAGATCCGTCAATTTGGTATAATCTCCGGTATATACGGCTTCGGCATGTTTGCTTCCGCAATGGCTGCATTGCTGATTCTGAGAAAGCCATGAGGCAAAAGTACCGTTATCGGTACCGCAGTGAACACAAACCAATTTATATTTCATAATTACCTTTTCTCTTTGGCAAGGTTCATATTAGGAACAGGTTTGTTATACGCCCCATTTTGCAGTTTTACTTTAATTTCGCTGAATACCTCGATAGTCCTTTTTACATGTTCCAGCGTATGGACCGCCGTCGGAATGAGACGTAACATCAGTACATCTTTCGGTACGACAGGATATACCACGATAGAACAGAATACTTTATAATTTTCCCGAAGATCCACTACAATATTGGTACCTTCGCCGGGACCTCCCTTAAAATAGACAGGCGTTACCGGTGATTCGGTTTTCCCGAGATCGAAGCCTTTTTCTTTCAAACCGCTTTGAAGCGCCCTGACGATAGTCCATAAATTCTCACGTAATTCGGGTTTGGATTTTAATAATTCCAATCTTTTCATCGCCCCGATCACCATCGGCATCGGCAATGACTTGGCAAAGATCTGGGAACGCATATTGAAACGAAGGAAATCGATAATATCCCTCTCCGCTGCCACGAAAGCACCGATCCCGGCCATACTTTTGGCAAAAGTGGCAAAATAAATGTCCACATCATCAATACAATCGAAATGTTCAGCGGTACCGGCTCCTGTTTTTCCCATAGTCCCGAAACCGTGCGCATCATCGATCAGGAGACGGAAATTAAACTCTTTCTTTAATGCCGTGATACCTTTCAAATTTCCCAGGTCACCTGACATGCCGAATACACCTTCCGTGATTACCAGTACGCCGCCGCCCTGCTCTTCTGCCAGACGGGTAGCCTGAGTCAGTTGTTTCCGCAAACCTTCCATGTCATTATGCTGATACACGTAACGTTTGGAAAAACTCAAACGCAAACCGTCCATAATACAGGCGTGGGATTCAGAGTCATATACGATAACATCTCTCCGGCTGGTAAGTGAATCAATAATAGACACCATACCCTGATATCCGAAATTAAGAAGATAACCGGCCGGTTTCCCCACGAAATCAGCAAGATCCTGCTCCAGTTTCATATGGTTTTTGCTGTCTCCCGACATCATACGTGCTCCCATGGGATAAGCCATGCCAAAATCTTTGGCGCCTTTCGCGTCAGCTTCCCTGACTTCCGGATGATTGGCAAGTCCGAGATAATTGTTCAGGCTCCATGTCAACACTTCATTTCCGTTAAATTTCATGATGGGATTCACTTCCCCTTCTAATTTCGGGAACATAAAATAGCCGTCGGCATTAGCCTGATATTGTCCCAAAGGACCTCCTGTTGTCTCTTTAATTCTTGTAAAGATATCTTTCATTGCCATAATTTATTAGGTTTTATTGGATTAATCCTGGTTTTGATTCTCGTGAATATAGTCAAAAACGTAAATAACTTACAAGGTGCAAAAATACAAAAATCAATGTAAAGGGATACCGGAAAACCGGAAAACCACCCTGAGAATTCCAAAATCATCCAAAAAAATAAACACTCGGTTGTTCGTATTAAAAAAAAATGTATTTTTGCAGTCCGAAAAAAATAATTGAGATTTTATATCTAACTATTTTATATCAATAAAATCATGGCAAAGAAGAATAAAGAAGCTCGGCAACAGGCGATATTGGAATGTACGGAACAAAAAGCGAGTGGTGTTCCGGGGATGTCGAGATATATCACCACCAAGAACAGAAAAAACACTACCGAGAGATTGGAATTAAAAAAATATAATCCCTATCTTAAACGTGTAACGATTCATAAAGAAATAAAATAAACTCTGTAAAAAATGGCAAAGAAGGTTGTTGCATCATTGAAGAAAGAGGGAGGAGTGTCCTTTTCCCGCGTTATTAAAATGGAACGTTCTCCCAAGACCGGAGCTTACGTTTTCAAAGAAGCTATTGTAGAAAGTAGCACTGTTAAAGACTTTTTGGCTAAAAAGTAATATTTTGTTTTCATGGTTGAAAAAGGCTGGAATGATTCTATCATTTCGGCTTTTTTTGTATTTTTGCATACAATATTTTAAGCATGGGATTTTTTAATAAGTTATTTTCAAAAGAGAAAAAAGAGGAATTGAACCAGACCCTGGAAAAATCCAAAGAGAGCTTTTTCTCCAAATTAGCCAAAACCGTTGTCGGTAAATCGAAAGTTGATGATGATGTATTGGATAGCCTTGAAGAAGTTCTGGTAACCTCCGATGTCGGTGTTGAGACCACTTTAAAAATCATTGACCGGATTGAAAAAAGGGTTTCACGGGACAAATATATCGGCACTGAGCAGTTGAATACGATCCTCCGGGAAGAGATCACCTCTCTACTGGAAGAAAATAACACGGAAGACCGGGAAGACTTCGAGATTCCTAAACTGGATACCCCTTATGTGATTGTTGTTGTAGGCGTTAATGGGGTAGGAAAAACTACTACCATCGGTAAATTAGCGTATCAATATAAGAAAAAAGGTTACTCCGTCATGTTGGGCGCAGCCGATACATTCCGGGCCGCTGCGGTAGACCAGTTGGAAATATGGGCCGAAAGAGCAGGCGTACCTATTGTAGTACAACCCATGGGTTCCGATCCGGCGGCCGTAGCTTACGATACCGTCGCTTCCGCCATTTCAAAAAAATGTGACGTCGTCATTATCGATACTGCCGGAAGGCTTCATAACAAGGTGAACCTTATGCGGGAGTTGAGTAAAATCACCAATGTAGTCAGTAAATTGATACCGGACGCACCCCACGAAATATTACTGGTACTGGACGGTTCCACCGGACAAAATGCCATCGAACAGGCGCGTCAGTTTACTGCTGCCACCTCCGTTAATGCCCTCGCTATTACTAAACTGGACGGAACAGCTAAAGGAGGCGTTGTGATCGGCATATCGGACCAGTTTAAAATTCCCGTAAAATACATTGGAGTCGGAGAAAAGATAGACCAGCTCCAGGTCTTTAACCGTAAAGAGTTTATTGATTCCTTACTCCCCGAAAAGTTGTAATTTTCATATGAAATGCGTAATCGACAGTAATTCCGGTTTTTGTTCCGGCGTGATTACGGCTATAAGGACTGCCGAGCAGTACTTATCGACTCATCCTATCCTTTATTGCCTTGGTGATATTGTTCATAATAACGAAGAAGTCGACCGGCTTACAGGGTTGGGACTGATTATCATTTCCCATGAAGAATTCCGCCAATTGAGAAATACCACCGTATTGATCAGGGCACATGGCGAGCCTCCGGAGACTTACGCCATCGCTACCCAAAACCACATTCGCCTTATCGATGCGACCTGCCCGGTGGTTTTAAAATTACAACAGAAAGTAAAGAAGAGTCATGAAGAACATGACGTTGAAAAAGCGCAAATCCTGATATTCGGAAAAGAAGGGCATGCGGAAGTCATCGGGTTACTCGGGCAGACTTCCAAACAAGGCATGGTGATCTCCGGCCGGAAAGATCTGGATAAGATCGACTACGAAAGGCCTGCTTATTTATATTCCCAGACCACACAAAGTATTGAAGATTATTCCGGTATTGTGGAAGAGATCGCCTCCCGTTACCGATCTCACGGAAACGGGCATTTATTTTATCACCATAACACCATCTGTCGTCTGGTTGCCAACCGGTCGAAGCAGATCCGGGAATTCGCCTCACTGTATGATAAAATCATTTTTGTTTCAGGTGAAAAAAGCTCCAACGGTCTTTACTTATTCGGCTTATGCAAAGAAGTGAATCCCAATTCTTATTTCATCTCCAACAAAACACAACTTGACGATATTTCCATTGAGCAAGATGAAACCATTGGTATTTGCGGGGCTACCTCCACTCCAATGTGGCTGATGGAGGAAATCCGGGACCAGATTTTAAAAACGGAATAAGGATTGCAATTTAATTTCCGTTTTCTCATTCCCGTCAATACATTCTAATCCGCTACTGATTTGCATTTTATTAAAATAATGCGTCTGACTTATTTTTAAGGATAAGTCAAGCCATTTATACCGGTATTTTATAATCAAATATCCTCTCCAGCCACGGTCATGGTATGCCGTAATATTGAAAACACGGTAAAGATCCTGTTCATAAGCGTAGATCTTTTCTTCATAGGAATCGGTTTCAAACAGTGCAATCCGGCATTTAAAGTCCAGGTTCATCCGGGTCCAAGTAATAGTCAGATCCTGGAATAGCAGAAACCCTTTATTTCCACCGGAAATACCGGGAATCTTATTATAGAGGAAATCCACTTCGGTTTTAAGTTTACATGAAGGTAACGGATTAAACTGAAAATTGAACCTGAACCGGTGCGTATTCAACCTGCCGATCTCATTGTAATGGGGCATATCATGACTATTTCGCTCTTTTATTTTAAATTGATACCTTATCTCCAAATTAGCTTTGGACGACAACTGTACCCTGTTTTTCAGCGACATATCCATTCCCCGGGAAGGTCGGTCCACCCGGTAACGTAACCAGGGAAAATAATAAAAATCCATGTAATATTGTACCTCTACCTTTTTCCCCGGCACCAGATCCGCAGCCACATACAAGCCGGTCTCATTCTGGTTTTTACTGTTCCGACCAAAAGAATTCCCCATTAATGCGATAAATCCCGGCGCATAATGCCGGAACAATAAAGAAAGTTTCAACATGGGATCCGTCTGCCATATTAACCCCTGTAATATTCCTGTTTCAGCTTCTCTTCCTATGGCTACTTCGCCGAACAGAATCGTTTTTTTGATTAGTAGTTGGTAATCGGCACTAAAATTGTAAAAACCTTTACCGGTAAAATCAAAAAGCCGGTATAGATCTTCATGAGGCACCACGAAAGCGGAAAAATTACTTCCGAGTCCGCGTAATCCGACTTTCAGTATTTCATTACGGTAGAAAAGATCGAATCCATAAACATGCTGGGTCAAAGCATGTTTTTTAGCTATTTCGTTAACAGTACGGTGATATCCTTTTACAGCAAGAGCACCTTCAAAAAAACGAGCGCCCGTTGCCTCATCCTCCCATTGATCACCGTCATAATGCCGGAAGCCGTAAAACAATGTTCCCTGACATTTAAAATTACCCATAGTAAAAGCCAATCCCTGCAGTTGATTTCCTTCGTTCATAGATAAAACCGACCGGACACCGACGGGAAACTTCCTGATCCCGCCCGCTCCGTTTCCTCTGCCATTGAGGAAACCTCCTCCTAAAACCAATCCCTGTCCAAAATCAAGCCGGTAATCCCCGACAACAAGATTTTTTAATAGGCCCATTTTTTTAAGTTGCAGGTGGAAAGAATAATGATCAAAACCCTGCTTCTGGGAACCGGAGAAGAATTCTTCCCCTGCATCCTTTTCTCCGGTAATACCAAAAATAAGATGTGCCGTTGTATATTTATAGCGGAAACATAATCTGAAAGGAGAACCTAAATAATGGCTGGATCTGGTGGCGTCGTAGCCTGCTTTTTTCTCCAGCACCCTTTCATATCTTACCAGTAATTCCTGTTTAGGATACCGGAAAATATCCCTCCATTTCATTTTCTTTATCGTCGGACTCACCGTAATATAAGGATAAAGTCGTTTAAGATCCTGATCCGTATACCCGTCGATAGCTGCCAATTCATAAACCGATACCAGCTCTCCGTAATTTTCGATATAACTTTGCAGCTGATAATACTGATATTCCGTGAGACCTAGTATATAGACGGCCTCATGAGCTTCCAGAATATTAAGATTATACGAACTCTCAGAAGGGAAAATCCAATCATCCGATATTTCCGTTATATCTTCCGTATCATCCTCCAAAACATCTTCCATACGATCCATCCACAAATCCGGAATATATTCTTGAAATATAACACTATCCGACTGGGCATAAACCCCGGTTACCATTACCTTTATCACTATTCCACATAAAAGAGCCGGAAGTACAAAAGCAGCATAACGAGCAATTCGAGTTGGATTTGGAGTCATGATTTAAAAAGATAATGGATAGCCAGGGCCGGCGAAAAACCCAGCCGGTAGTGATATTTGGATTGTATTTCAAATTCGAATGCACCCCATCTTACTTTACCCGATAAACTAAAATAGGTTAAGGAAATGCTGCCGTTCAGTATCATCATTTTCCATTGGCGGGAAATTCCGATAGAAAGATCAAAACCACCGGGAAGCTCTTTTTCCATTTTACCCCACAGCAATAAACGATCATTCAATAAATAGAAAACATTAACATTAAATTGCATCGGAATTATATCCCGCCCGGTAAAACCGTATTTGAGTTTCGCAGGATTATAGACCATAACTCCTATCCCGTATTTCCGGGCGATCAGGGCCTGAAAAGAGAGATCGAAAGTAAAAGAATGTCGTGCCGGATACAAATATGCATGATTTAAGAGGTAATGGAATCTCATTCCCACAGCTACGGATTGTCCGAAAAGCCGGCCATATCCTCCCGATAACCGTATATCTCCATAACGGGAATACCCGAAATGATCCATTTGTACGGTCAATATATTTTCCCTGATCCTGAAAAAAGAAGAAACGTTCTTTTCCATTAGCTCTTTCAAAAGAAATTGGTTACCAAAAGCAGCTGTTACAAATGAAAAGTCAACCATACAGGCAGAAGCCGTATTTTCCCGCGTCAGGAACTGATAATGAGAAGAGAGGATGTTGAAAGAATGAACAGGTTGTCCGGATCGGAAAATGATTTCCTCCTGTGGAAATAGGGAGAAAGTGTGTAATAAATTTAAAATCAAAAAAATAAACACCAAATTCAATTGAGTATTGAAAGTCATTTCAGTTAAAATTAGTGATACAAATATAAAATATTATATTTAATTAATGCTGAATATTTAATTATTTTTTATAAATTATAAAATGGGAATCAAAAGATATGTTACCTAACAAAGAAATAAAAGTCTTTAAGTGGTCTTTAACCTTTTTTTGTATTTTTGCTTCCTGAATTTTATTTGCAATATTATGAGCGACGAAAAATTATTTTCCGAATTCCCCCCCGTCAGTACGGAAGCCTGGGAAGCGATTATCGAAAAGGATTTAAAAGGTGCGGATTACGAGAAAAAATTAGTCTGGAAAACCGATGAAGGCTTTAAAGTGCGTCCTTATTACAGGGCTGAAGATCTGGACAATATAAAGTATCTAAATTCCCTTCCCGATCAATTTCCATACACACGCGGGACCAGGATAAAAGGGAACACCTGGGAAATCGTGCAGGAAATCCATGAGGCGGATCCGGCCACAGCCAATACCATTGCCCGTGATGCATTGAAAAAAGGTGCGACAACCGTCGTATTTAATGCGAGTAAAATTGATTCCTTATCCGGTCTGAATTTATTGTTGCAGGATATCGACCTCAACAATACGGGCATCCAATTTGATCATGCCCGGGATTATGTGGCCCTTGTCACCTTATTTACCGAATATCTCAAAACAAATTCTTTCGATAATACCAGGATACGGGGCAGCATCGGTTTCGATCCAATAGTATATTTTTTAAAGCAGACCCGGTTTTACCATTCCCGCGAAGAAGACCTGGGACAAATTATGCGTCTTCTGGAACTAACGCGGCATCTTCCTAATTTCCGGGTTATAAACATTAATGGACTGGCTCTGCATAATGCGGGCGCCACCATCGTACAGGAGATCGGCTATAGTTTAAGTATCGCCAACGAATATATGGCATATGGAACATCCGTTTCCCTGTCGCCGGACGAGATCGCGAAAAAAACGCTGGTAACGCTTTCGGTAGGCTCTAATTATTTTATGGAAATCGCCAAACTCAGGGCAATGCGTTTATTGTGGGCAACGATGATAAACCAGTATAACCCTTCAGAAGAAACCTCTTCGGAACTTTTCATAAATACAGTGGCATCCACGTGGAATAAAACGATTTATGATCCATACGTAAATATGTTACGTACCACAACGGAAGGTATGGCTGCGGTAATCGGCGGAGCGGATTCTATCGCCTTACAACCTTTTGACGTGGCATACAAAGAAGATGACGAGTTTTCAAGACGTATCAGCCGTAACGTACAGTCTATCCTGAAGGAAGAATCTTTCTTCGACAAAGTAGCGGATCCCGCAGCCGGTTCCTATTATATCGAAAATCTTACCGACGCACTTTGTGAGCACGGCTGGAAACTTTTCCAGGATACCGAATCCAAAGGAGGCATAATCGAGTTGGCAGGCAAAGGTGAAATTAAAGCTGAAATAGAAAAAAGCTGTCAGAAAAGAAATATGGACATCGCCACCCGCAGATATATATTACTGGGGACCAACCAATATCCCAATACCCAGGAAATGATGGGCGATAAAGTCAAACTCAAAAATACGGAAGATGCTCCCGGGTTAAAAGATTACCGGGGCGCGATGGCATTCGAGGAAATACGCTTGAATACCGAAAAATATGCGGGTAAGCACGGCAGACCAAAAGTATTTTTGCTAAAAGTAGGGAATGTAGCCATGAGACAGGCACGCGCAGGTTTCGCCACTAACTTTTTCGGTTGCGCCGGGTATGAGATCCTGGATAATACCGGATTTACTACTATTGATGAAGGAGTGAAGGCCGCTGCGGAATCCAATGCCAATATTGTGGTATTATGTAGTTCCGACGAAGAATATGCCGCACTGGGACCTGAGGCTGCCCGGAAAATCAAAGACCTGGGTCGTAAAATATCGATAGTGGTAGCGGGAAATCCCACGGATGCCGTAGAATTACTGAAAGAAGCAGGCGTGGACGAATTCATTCACGTAAGAACCAATGTATTGGAAAGCCTTCAATCTTTCAATCGTACTTTAGGTATTTCATAACTACATCTTAAATTTCTGTTCTTCCATGTTAAAAAAATATGGCATTCTTCTTATGCTGGTGCTTTTCATCAGCAGTTGCCGTAATCCCGTCCGGGAAAATACAGACCCTTATTTCAAATGGACCGATTCTTACGGCCGGGAAGTTTCCCTTCCCCGGGAACCGCAAAGAATCATTTCTATGTCTCCCAGTATCACGGAAATGCTTTTTATGCTTAATAGCGGGGATAAATTGGTAGGCATTACCGATTTTTGTACTTATCCTCCCGAAACCAAACAAATCACCAAAATAGGAGGATTACAAAACTTCAATACCGAATCCTTGATTGTTCTGGAGCCTGACGTCGTGATTATCGGGTCTATTATCACCAAAGATGAAGTTGAAAAAATTGAAAAAGCCGGTATACCTGTGATTGCCATCAGGGAGGAACAAAAAATGGAAGGCATCTATGATGCTCTGACTGTTCTCGGCAGGATCGTCAACCAGGATTCATTGGCCATTGAAGAGATTAACACTTTAAAAAATAGAATGGAATCCCTTCATCTCGATACTTCGGGGAAAATTCCTCCTTCCGTATATTATGTCGTGGATTTCGGGGATGCGGGGGATTATACTGCTCCAAAAAATTCCCATATCCATGAAATTATTACCCGTGCGGGTGGAAGAAATATAGGGGAAGATCTTTCCGGTTGGAATATAAGCCGGGAATATCTCTTCCAGGAAGATCCCGATTTCATTTTTATCCGTAAAGAAGATAAAGATCATTTCTGCTCTAAATTTCCTTATAGAGAGCTTTCAGCGGTTAAGAACGGAAGGGTTTATCCTATTGAATCGGGCTGGATCGATATCGTTTCTCCGAGAAATTTCCTGGCTATAGAGTATATGAATCAGAAAATCAAAAATTTTTAATCCCTATCCAATATTCATTTACTGATTATTGTGGGTTAAAATAAAATAATAGGCAGCGGGTGAATGGTGTTCGATAAGATGATTGCTGGCGAGGGAGAATTGCTGATGGTAGAGATCGCATCCCTGCAAAATATACTGGTTTCCTGCCCTAACATAATTATTGCTTGGATAGTAAGCCGGCAGATGGTATTCTTCAAGATGTTTTTTAACCAGTTCCGCCATTTTTCCTCCCAGATATTTTTGATATTTTTCCATCGCTTTTATGGAAGGTGCATCCATTTTCTTGTATATCATACAAAGAGCGTTCTTGTGAGGTAAAGGTTGTTCCCTGATGAGACTTTCCATAGAGGTAAACGGACCGTTTGAAATTATATCTTCCGAGGTTTGTACTGTAAACGGAAGCATAGGAACGCAATCATCCACATTCACCACGTTATAAGCCCATCCATCCTGTGTCTGCGTCTCATATTCATAAGCATAATAGAGGTTTCCCGGTTTCGGACCGGCACTGCAATAAGTCTTGAACCTGATATCTTCCGGAAGTTCTCCATCATGTTGCAAATTCCTTAAATAACTGGTCATCAGGAAACCGATCCCACCGCCCTGACTATGTCCCGTAATATAGAAATTCTTTATACCGGCACGATAACAGGAATCAATTTTAGGTAATATATCTTTGGCGAGGAAGCCCGTGGAAACAAGCCATCCCACATGAACCGCCGCCTGCGGATTCTGCGCAAGCTGATATTTGAAAGTATAATTATCCGTTAGTTTTAGTTCTCCCTTGGCCGGCACCATGGCAGCATACAAATTTGACATCCAGCTTACCGTAGAACCTACGGTCCCCCTTATGGCAATCACCGCCACCGAATCTTCACTGATCCATAATTCCCACAAATTATCCATACCCAGGATCGGGGAGCGGTAATTCACTTCATAACGCTCAGGATAAAAACTGGCGCCTACACTTGGCGACCGGTTTGTCTGGGCGGATATCTTCAACATCTCACTATATTCGTTCTTATCAAATCCCGGTTTTAGATCCCGGGCAAAAATGGTATGGCAAAATATTACTATAAGTAATAGTAAAAAACTATTCTTTTTCATGGCTGTCTATTTAAAATAAATTATGAATAATTTAACATAACTTATAGATTAAAGTTCAAAGCTTCCATAAACCGGTAATAACACCGGAAAATGAATATTATCTAAGGAAATAACGCTCTTATCGGATTAAAAGTTATCTGATTTAGTTTTTTTAACAGTGACTTTAAAGTCATCCGTGAAGAGAGGTTTGGAACCGTTATTGAAGAGATAGATTTTAACAATTCCATGCATTTGTTTGCTTTTATTTAGAGTTCGCCGGAGGTAAGACCAATGCCATGAATTTTTGTTGAGACTATTATTTAAATAACGGACATCCCAGAAATCCTGCCCGGTACCTTCGGCTGAAATAACAAGTCCCGCAACTCCGTAATCATTTAAATAGGCTGCATTAGCTTCTATGATCAAGGTATTGATAGTCGTGTCCATATTCCATAAAGAATCCAGATCCAATACATATGTATAGGAAAAACCACCCGGGTTAACCTGATTGGCGCGAATACCGGATAAAGCCGTTTGATCCGTTAATATCCAGGAATCATTTTCAGGAATAACATCTTCAAAATCCGTGAAACTTGTTTTGAGTACCGTTTCCTTATCATCCGTATTCTTACCGAAAAGAAAATCCAAAGAACCGCGATCATTCAATACCAGAGTTTCGAACCGGACCTCTACCTCCTCAGAAACAGACCCAGGATTACTGTTACGGAGTTTACATCTGACTGCTCCGGGCTCTGCCATATTCCCGGTGGGAAAACGCATAAAAGGATTACACCATAAGCCGTCTACTGCCGTGGAAGGAACATACCGGTAAGTTAAGATATTACCGTCTTCCAATTCGTAATCGATATAATATTCTTCACCTTTATAAAATAATTTCTTGAGAAATCCGGCTAAAGTATTTTTCGACTGTACTTTGATCCGGACAATATTACCGGGTGATCGTGGAATTTCGATCCATTCATCGAACACAATCGATTGCTTATCACCGTTTATAGTTTCCACAATACGGGGATGATCGTTTTTCCTGAAAATACAAAAATTGTCGGTTTGCTTTTCCACGCTATAATTATTCAGGATATTATAAATTACCAGCGGCTCGTCATTAAGAATATACCTGTTGTCGATACTACCCAATTTGCCACCGTACGGATCGGGATGAAATTGAAACAGTATAGACCGGGGAGCATCATCGTGTAAAAGGTAATGCTCCGATGCCTTTTCGGATGCCCATCGGGATGTAGACGCACCCAGCTCCAATGTTTTACGGGGTTTCCAATTGAGGCCATTCGCAGCAGCATAAGAGAATTCCCACGGATATATGTCTATGGTTCCCTCCCCTATTAAATTCCTTACCTCATCATCCAATCGATATGGTGAAACATTTTCTTCTGAAATATTACGATATTTCTGTTTTAAACTTTTATATTGTATGGCGTCGATAAAATTATTGATTCCCACGACTTCGGTCTTGATACCCCGATACATCGGAATAACCCGCATATTGGCATATAAAAGCATAATGGTAGTAAAGGCTATACCCAATAAAAGATACTTTCCGGAATTTGATATTATCAAAACTATAGACCAAAAGATAAAGAGAAAGGAGAGCAAAATAGTATAATGATAAATATCTTCCCGGATAAAACTGTGTTTCCATAAAGCGAGCAATGGAAAAAACGCCAGTAAAAATAAAATACGGATATTCTTTTCCTTTGTTATAAAAGGAGTTACGATCATTAAAATAATAAAAGGAATAAGCAGAATCCAACGGTTGTCCGGGAACAAAGAAAGTGTATCCCCATAGCCTCCCGACAGCATCATAGCTCCCGTCAGAAACCGGAAATAAATCCCTAAATTGCCAAATACCGCCAGTCCCATAATCAATCCCAACACTACCGTTATCCCCGACTGAATTCCTAAATCTTTAATTTTCTTTTGTTCGACGAAATGGAGGATCATGGAAACGGCGACGATCGAAAAAGAGGTAATTCCGATCGAGACTTTAATGAATAAACCGGTGAAAGCCAAAAAAACGCTTAATCCGAATAAAAGCCAGTGGTTTTCTTTATAATAAAGCCAGTTCAGCATAAGAACCATTCCAATGATCAGAAAGTCCGTGGTAGTGAAATAGGAAGCTATTAGAATAAGCAGGAAAGAGGACAAGTTATATTTTTTCCCGGAGACCTCTGCCATTTTAAACATCAGCCGGATAAAAACCAATTTAAGCACAGAGAAAAAGGTCAGGGCAAATAAAAGATTATGACCCTCCGGAGAAGGAATCTTAAGGAAAGCCAACGGTCCGAAAGGATAAACCAGCTGTTTTAATGTACTGTAGTCATGGGCAAAAAGCCAGTTAAGGCCCCAGATATAAGATGCATCCAGTCCTATTCCGTATTCGGGTATGAAAGCCGGAAAGGTAAAAAGGAAAATCAGGATGATCAAAATCCATTTTCCTGTCAATTCCGGGAATAGTCTTTTTGTTTTTATAATGAGAGTATGTAAAATACTTATTCCATTAGCAAACCGAGCATTTTGATGGCTGCGTCGCTGATAATGGTGCCCGGACCAAAAATAGCGGCTGCACCGGCTTTATAGAGAAAATCATAATCCTGCGGGGGTATCACACCACCCACAATAACCATGATATCTTCCCTTCCCAGTTTCTTCAATTCTTCAATTACCTGTGGGACCAGTGTTTTATGTCCCGCAGCCAGTGATGATACACCTAATACATGCACATCATTTTCCACCGCTTGTTTTGCCGCTTCCGCGGGAGTCTGGAAAAGGGGTCCCATATCCACATCAAAGCCGATATCGGCATAACCCGTAGATACGACTTTGGCACCGCGGTCATGCCCGTCCTGTCCCATTTTAGCTATCATGATACGCGGCCTGCGGCCTTCTTTTTCCGCGAATTGATCCGCCATGGCCCGGGCTTTCTGAAAGCTCTCGTTGTCTTTTTGTTCCGAACTGTACACGCCTGTAATTAAATTTATGGTTGCTTTATAACGTCCGAATACTTTTTCCATCGCATCCGAAATCTCACCCAGCGAAGCTCTTTTACGGGCGGCATCCAATGACAATTCCAAAAGATTGCCTTCACCGGTTTCGGCACATTTGGTAATAGCTTCCAAGGCGGCCTCTACTTCCTGATTATTTCTTTCCGCACGCAATTGCGCCAGTCGTTTTAACTGGGATTCCCTTACGGCCGTATTATCTACTTCGAGCGTTTCGATAGGATCTTCTTTATCTAACTTATATTTATTAATTCCGATAATGGATTCAATACCGGAATCTATTTTGGCCTGTTTCCTGGCTGCCGCTTCTTCGATCCTCATTTTAGGGATTCCCGTTTCGATGGCTTTGGCCATTCCGCCGAGTGATTCGATCTCCTGAATATGTTCCCATGCGCGATGCGCGATCATGTTGGTCAGTGTTTCCACATAATAAGAACCTGCCCACGGATCGACCGCACGACAAATATTGGTTTCCTCCTGGATATAAATCTGGGTATTACGAGCGATACGGGCTGAGAAATCAGTTGGAAGCGCAATGGCTTCGTCAAGGGCATTCGTATGCAATGACTGTGTATGTCCCAGCGCAGCTCCCATCGCTTCGATACAGGTACGCGCAACATTGTTGAAAGGATCCTGTTCCGTAAGCGACCAGCCTGAAGTTTGGGAATGGGTACGCAACGCCATCGATTTCGGATTTTTCGGATTGAACTGTTTTACGATTTTGGCCCATAACATACGGGCTGCCCGCATTTTGGCGATTTCCATAAAATGATTCATCCCAATGGCCCAGAAGAACGAAAGGCGTGGTGCGAAATCATCGATATTCATACCCGCATTAACACCGGTACGCAAATACTCCAGACCGTCAGCCAATGTGTAAGCCAATTCGATATCGCAGGTCGCACCGGCTTCCTGCATATGGTATCCCGAAATAGATATAGAATTGAATTTCGGCATATTCTGCGATGTGAATTTGAAAATATCGGCGATGATCCGCATCGAAGGAAGCGGAGGATATATATAGGTATTACGTACCATAAACTCCTTAAGGATATCATTTTGGATGGTACCGGTCAGTTTTTCCATAGGAACACCCTGTTCTTCAGCGGCCAGGATATAAAAGGCCAGTACAGGCAATACCGCTCCGTTCATCGTCATGGAAACCGACATCTGATCCAATGGTATCTGGTCGAACAGGATCTTCATGTCCAATATGGAATCTACGGCAACTCCGGCTTTTCCCACATCTCCAACTACACGCGGGTGATCGGAATCATAACCCCTGTGCGTAGCCAGGTCGAAAGCGATGGAAAGCCCTTTTTGTCCCGCTGCAAGATTCCGGCGGTAAAAAGCATTGGATTCTTCCGCAGTGGAGAAACCGGCATACTGACGAATCGTCCACGGCTTATTGACATACATGGTAGAATAAGGGCCCCTTAGAAAAGGCGGCAGGCCTGCCGCATAATTCAGATGTTCCATACCGGCAAGGTCATCTTTACCGTAAACCGGTTTAACAGGGATTTGTTCGGCTGTTAACCATTCCGTATCAATACCATGTTCTTTGGCCCATTCGGCAAAATCCTGAGATTTTGGAGAGGACTTGTAACTAACTTTACTGAAATCAGGACGCATATTATTTCTATATGTTAATATCAATTAATAAAGCTGCAAAAATACAATTTTAGTTGAAAAGTTGTTTTTGTTTATGGGATTAATTTAATTTCATCTGATTCATTACTTTAAAATAGCTGATAAAAGTGTTATCTATCGGATACAATTTTAAAATAAAATACATAATCATCAATTAAAGAACATTTTAAGGTGTGGATCTTTCACTTCCCGGCAAGTTCTTAACTCCTCTGTGTTAATTATTTCCGTCGACTATCACCTATCCATATCAAAATCAATAAATTTACTTTTTTCACTTTTTTTTCTGAGGTCATGGTAATTGTATAAAAATTTTTGCTATTTTTGCCGCCAATTTCATTGAAAACGTGCGGAAGAAAAAAAAGTTAACTTTAACGATTTAAAAACTAAGGTTTTATATCACCAAAAAATACCTAAAAAGCAATGGGAGCAAGAAAAAGAATAGCAGCAGAAGCAAGAAAAGAAGCCAAAAAGACCATTTACATGGCTCGATTAGTTGATAATCCTACTTCTCCGAGAAAAACAAGGATCATGGCAGACGTGATCAGGGGAAAGGATGTTGACTATGCTATGAATGTATTAAAATATAGCAGAAAAGAGTCTGCTGAGAAATTGCTCAAACTTTTAAAATCAGCGATAGCCAACTGGCAGGTAAAGAATGAAGGCGTAAGACTGGAAGACGCCCAGCTTTATGTAAAATCTATCGTTGTGGACAGCGGCAGGATGTTGAAAAGGCTCCGTACGGCTCCACAGGGAAGAGGTTACCGGATCAGGAAACGTTCCAACCATGTTACCCTTATTATTGATAATAAAGCGGACATGAACCAAAATAATGCAGAAAACAATATTGTAGAAGAAACACATAATATAGAATAGTATGGGTCAAAAAGTTAATCCGGTAGGTTTAAGATTAGGAATTATCAGAGGATGGGATTCTAATTGGTATGGCGGCAAAAATTTCGCCAATAAGCTCGTTGAGGACGACAAGATCAGGAGATACCTGAATGCTCGTTTATTTAAAGCCGGAATCGCAAAAATTTATATTGAAAGAACACTGAAGCTGGTAACGGTTACCATCAACACCGCAAGACCCGGTCTTATTATCGGTAAAGGCGGTACTGAAGTAGACAAGCTGAAAGAAGAGTTAAAGAAAATTACCAATAAAGAAATACAGATCAATATTTCCGAGGTAAAACGTCCGGATCTGGATGCTGTACTGGTTGCACAAAATATCGCCAAACAGATAGAAGGCAGGGTTTCTTACCGTAAAGCGGTTAAAACCGCCATCGCTTCCACGATGCGTTCGAACGCAGAAGGGATCAAAGTATCGGTTTCCGGTCGTTTAGGCGGCGCTGAAATGGCCAGGACGGAACATTTTAAAGAAGGCAGAACTCCTCTGCATACTTTAAGGGCTGATATTGACTACGCCACCGCAGAAGCTCATACGACCTACGGAAGAATAGGTATTAAAGTATGGATCTGTCGCGGACTGGTTTATGGAAAAAGAGATTTCTATAATGTGGGACAGGAAGGAAAAGACCAGAAAGGCGCTCCTAAAAGATCCCCAAGAGGAGGAAGAAAAAAATAAGAAAAGAGTAAGACCTAATTTGTAAAAACAAGTACCATGTTACAACCAAAAAAGACCAAATACAGAAGGCCGCAGAAAGGTAGGATGAAAAGCATCACGAAACGCGGAAGCGAAATCGCTTTCGGTTCGTTTGCCATCAAGACCTTAGATCAGATGTGGTTAACAGGACGCCAAATAGAAGCCGCACGTCAGGCGATCACACGTTATATGAAACGTGAAGGACAACTCTGGATCCGGGTATTCCCTGACAAACCGGTCACTAAAAAACCTGCCGAAGTACGTATGGGTAAAGGTAAAGGAGCTCCCGAATATTTCGTGGCCAGAATAAGCCCGGGAAGAATTATATTCGAAGCTGACGGCGTTCCTTACGAAGTAGCTAAAGAAGCTCTCCGCCTGGGTGCCCAGAAATTACCGGTACATACAAAATTCGTAGTGAGAAGAGATTATTCAGAAGAAATTTAACAACGATGAAACAGACAGTAATTGTAGACCTTTCAACTCCGGAAATCGTTGAAAGATTAACTGAAGAAAAACAGCAATTAACCAAATTGCGTCTCAATAATGCAGTAACTCCGTTAGAAAATCCTAACAAGATCAAAGAACAGAGGAGAACTATTGCACGCCTGAAAACAGAGTTACGCAAACGTGAAATAAAAGAAAGCCTGAAAAATTAGAAAACATGGAATTAAACAGAAATCACAGAAAAGTCAGAGAAGGTATCGTAACCAGCAACAAAATGGAAAAATCCATTGTGGTAAACGTTGAGCGTAGGTTAAAGCATCCCATGTATGGTAAATTCTTAAGAAGGACTACCAAATTGATGGCTCATGATGAGAAAAACGAATGCAACATCGGTGACAGAGTAAAAGTTATGGAAACCAGACCTTTGAGTAAAAACAAGTGCTGGCGTCTCGTTGAAATATTAGAAAAGGCAAAATAAAATGATACAACAAGAATCTAGATTAGCAGTAGCTGATAACAGCGGAGCGAAAGAAGTACTTTGTATCCGCGTATTGGGCGGGACCAAGAAACGTTACGCCGGTGTGGGCGATAAAATTATCGTAACCGTGAAAAGTGCTATTCCTTCCGGTAACATTAAAAAAGGAACCGTGACCAAAGCCGTGATCGTTCGGACGAAAAAACATGTTCGTCGTGGTGACGGGTCTTATATCCGGTTCGACGACAACGCGGTAGTTTTATTAACTCCCGGTGAAGAAATGCGCGGAACCCGTATTTTCGGACCCGTAGCGCGTGAACTTCGTGAGAAACAATATATGAAAATCGTTTCTTTGGCACCGGAAGTATTATAAAGAATCAGATAGGATAATCCTATTTTAAATAAGAACAATTGACAACGACCAATTGAAAAAACAAAACAGATGAAAATACACATTAAAAAAGGCGATATCGTGAAAGTCATTGCCGGAGATTCCAAA
>CALECM010000070.1 GCA_937949745.1 uncultured Bacteroidales bacterium
CCGGCGGACATCTTTTTCTTTGATACTTTCCCTCTTATCATACATTTTTTTACCTCTCGCCAAAGCTATATCCAACTTGGCATATCCGTTCTCGTTGATCCATAGTTTAACGGGAATGATGGTCATACCGCGATCATTCAGTTTGCTTTGGAGTTTTTTAAGTTCTTTCCGCTGAAGGAGCAACTTACGGTCGCGTTTAGGCTCATGGTTATTATAACTGCCATGGGAATATTCGCTGATATGGAGGTTATGCACCCATAATTCATCATTGGCGAAAGAACAATACGCATCGGTCAGGTTGGCTTTTCCCGACCTGATAGATTTTATTTCCGTTCCGGAGAGCATAATTCCGGCAGTAAACCGGCTAAGCAGGAAATACTCAAACTCCGCTTTCCTGTTCTTGATTACCACATCTCCCTGCCTTTCTTTCTTTGCCATTGTTCTAATTATGAGTTTGCAAAAGTAATAAAAAGGAACGGGTTATATACTTTTACCAAAATAAATACTATTTAAAGACTTAGCCGTTAAAACAGACCTGAAAACAAAGCCCTCAAATACCGGATATATATAATTTTAAACCTATATAAATCATGGAGATAATTCAGCATATATTTAAAAAAAAGTCTCATTAAAACATGCCGGTTAATATATTATAATTAAAACTTTATTTATTACCTTTGCGGGTTAGTTCACAATGAATAACATTCCAAAACAGCTAAACATTATGACCACACGAAAAATCTCCCGTTATACCGTTTTCATTCTTTTAGGTATCACATTAATTTCTTTTTTAGCTTCCTGCAAAAACAAAAAAACGGAAGTGGTGGATAAACCCGCTACGGATAATATTGAATATCCGGTCAGGATCATTTCCAATTTCCTCGCCACATCCCTTTCCGATGATACGCCCCTATATCCGGTTAGCGAAGAATTCCTGGAAAATTTCATTAAACAGTCCGGCCGGTTCGAAGGTGAACATGTGAGGACTAAAACCGATTTCCCGGCGGAATGGGGCGTGGTTTGCATCGAGCATCTTCCCGAAGGCCGCGATTTATGGTTACTCCAATCATATAACCGCGAATGGATGTACCTGGTCATTACTTCCGGACTCGGTACTCAGCGTATTCTGGATCTGATCCCCGTCGCGGTTAATTTAGCCCGGCAGGACCATGACGTGTTGGAAACCGAGAACTGGAGCACCCGGCGGGAAGCTGACGGAGCCTTTGTAGTAGATAAAAACTACGAATGGATAAAATCGGTAGCCGATGTTTCCAAAGCGGAAGTACAACAGAACCCGTCAGCTTTCCAGCAAGCATGGCAGGTAACCGATATCTATTATATCAATGACATGAGCCGTTTCGAATACGTACCCAAACAGGATACGGCGGATTTCAGGGCCATTATTTTTTATTACAATCCGGAAAACAAACCCGAAGAATGGGACGAATATATTCCTATTCTTCAATCATATACGGAAGAAAAAGGAATCATTTTCGATGAAATATATTCCGGTTTCAATAATATCAGGATACGAGAATATTTGGGCAATGATATTGCCGAGGTTGATATTACTCCATACATGGGTGCCAGCGAAGCCGGAATGGTGATGTTCAGTCCGGGCGAAGAACCGAAAAATGTTAGCTTCGGCAGCCATGAAAGAATGAATGTAGAGATAAAACGTTACTTCAAATTGTTACATCAATAATAATCGTATCTTTGTCACCATTTGAACAATAAAATTAAAAATATCAAGAACTTAAGCTAATTCATATGAAAGAGACCATCGCAATGAATCTTAACCCGATCGTGGCTTTTTTGAAAAAAAACCCTAAGGAGTTCACCAAAGCCGATATCATCAAATTCATTGAAGAAAATGAAATCAAGATGATTAATTTCCGTTACGTAGCCGGAGACGGAAGATTGAAAGTGTTGAACTTCACGATCACCAACCGCGATTACCTTGAGCAGATACTTTCTACCGGAGAACGGGTGGACGGCTCTAACATATTCCCTGATTTTATTCACGCCGGATCCAGCGACCTGTATGTAGTGCCTAAGTTTAGCACCGCCTTCATAGATCCTTTCAATGAAATTCCTACCTTGTGTTTATTGTGTTCTTACTTTAATAAGGATGGAAAACCGATGGAAAATTCTCCCGAATATATTTTGAAGAAAGCGGCGGATGCTTTTACCAAAGTCACCAATATGACTTTCCAGGCCATGGGCGAATTGGAATATTACGTGATCGGTGATAAAGAAGACTTATATGAAACGGCGGACCAGAAAGGATATCATGAATCGACTCCTTTTATTAAATTCGAACAATTCCGTACGGAATGCCTGCTGGCGATCGCAAGGGCGGGCGGTTTGATTAAATATGGCCATTCCGAAGTAGGAAACTTTACATTAGGCGACAAAATCTACGAGCAGAACGAAATCGAATTTCTGGTATGTGACGTACAGGAAGCTGCCGACCAGTTAGTAATCGCGAAATGGATCATAAGGACTATGGCATATCATTACGGACTTAATGTGACATTTGCCCCGAAAATCACAACCGGGAAAGCAGGAAGCGGCCTTCATATCCACACCCGCATCGTAAAGAACGGCGTAAATCAGATGGTGACCAAAGGGAAATTGAATTCCATTGCCAAGACTGCTATAGCAGGTTACCTGACATGTGCCTCTTCGCTTACCGCTTTCGGTAATACCAATCCTACATCCTATTTCCGTCTGGTTCCTCATCAGGAAGCTCCCACCTCGATTTGCTGGGGAGACCGGAATCGTTCGGTACTCGTGAGAGTTCCCCTGGGATGGACCCACAAAAACGATATGATAGCGGAAGTTAATCCGCTTGAGAAACCTTCTTCGGAAGATTTTTCCCAAAAACAGACCGTTGAATTCAGGTGCCCCGACGGTTCGGCTGATATCTATTTGCTTTTGGCCGGCCTTACCGTAGCAGCACGTCACGGCTTCGAAATGGAAGGAGCATTGGATTATGCCAAAAAAACTTACGTCGATGTCAATATTCACAGTGCCGAAAACAAGGAAAAATTAAAACAACTGGGACAATTACCGACCTCCTGCTGGGAATCCGCCGATGAACTTTCCGCTCACCGTGCCATTTTCGAAAAACATGGTGTTTTTAACAATGAAATGATCGACGATATCGTGAAACATCTCAAATCGTTCAAAGATAAAAATATCAGGGAGGAAATAGCTAAAAATCCTAAAAAAATGGCTGAATTGGTTCAAACCTATTTCTATTGTGATTAATTTTTGACGAAAACCATTATCATACTATGGCTATATTCGGATATATTCTCGGCACGGTAATCATTGCCGTTGTAGTAGCTTTGACCGCTTATTTCCTGATCAAGCGTTTTTTGGAAAATGAACAGAAAAAGATGCTGCTGGAACTAAAATTCAATTCAAAATCGCTGGTTACTCCTCTGAGGATCCAGGCTTACGAACGTTTGGCCCTTTTTCTGGAAAGGATTGACCCGAACCAATTAATCCTGAGGTTAAATAATCCGGAACTTAGCGCCGGTCAATTCAAATCATTACTTCTTGCCACGATCCGTGCCGAATATGAACATAACCTTTCTCAACAAATCTTTGTTTCATCGGAAGTATGGGAAAGGATTATCCAGGTGAAAGAAGAAACGATCAAACTGGTGAACCTTTGCGCCGGAAAATTATCTCCTGATGCCAAAAGTTTTGATCTTGCGGCTTTGGTTATTGAACAGGTTGCGGAAAAAGCTCCCAATGCCAACGCCATGGAACTTTTGAAAGAAGAAGTGAGATTGCTGTTCTGAGACTGTAAGATAAGAATAGCGAATGAAGAGAATAAAGGAAATTATTGCCGATAAAAATTTCGCCTTTTTTATTTTTACATTTGGTATATTCCTTATTCTGATCGCTCCGAATCTCCTGTCGGAAGGAATGTTTATGGACGGGCTGCTTTATGCCGCTATTTCCCATAATCTGGCCAATGGCTACGGAACCTTCTGGAACCCGGTACTTAGCGATACTTTTATTTCGGAATTTCACGGTCATCCGCCCCTGGCGATAGGGATCCAAAGTATTTTCTTCCGTATATTCGGCGACAGCTTCTATATTGAGAAATTTTATTCCCTCCTTACCATTGTAGTGGTAGGCTATTTTATGATATTACTTTGGAAAGAAAGCGGAAAAAACCGGAAAAGTGCATGGATGCCACTCTTTTTATGGATTATGATCCCGCTTATTTCATGGAGCGCCACCAATAATATGCTGGAGAATACGATGAGCATCTTTGTGATCCTGGCGGTTTGGCTTTATATGGTATACATAAGGAAACAAAATTACCTGCTGATTTTGCTTTCGGGATTAGCCTTATTATCGGGATTCTATACCAAAGGCTTTACCGCGTTATTCCCGTTTGCGCTTCCTTTTATTTACTGGATCGTAAAAAGGAATCATGGCTTTAAAAAAATGGTGTTGGAAACCTGTATGATGACAATCGGATTCCTTATTCCTCTACTACTGCTTATTTTACTGTCGCCCGTTGCGCTTGAAAGTACGATACTTTACCTGGAAACCCAGGTAATCGGCAGTCTGCAAAATGTAGTAACTGTAAACTCGAGATTGTTTATCCTGTATAAGTTCTTAATGGAAGCTTTAATTCTTTTAATTATTGCATTGATAGTGGTTCTTTACGGAATCAGAAATAAAATCTACAAGGATAAAAAAAATGGTGATTTTCAATGGTTTTGGATATTTTTGTTCCTTAGTCTGGCTGGAATAATCCCGATCATGATCAGTTTGAAGCAGCGCGGCTTTTACATGCTTTCGGCTTTACCATTTTTTGCCATAGCGATAGGTTTTATAATAGAACCTGTAATTAACCGGTGGTTAGCCATATTGTCACATAAGGGTTCCAGGATCTTAAAAATAGCTTCACTTATTGTTTTAGCCTCGGCCATAACTTTAAATCTTACATTTATCGGTAAAACCAACCGGGACCATGAACTGTTGCATGATATACACTTAATGCTTCCTCTTATTCCGGAACACTCTCTTGTGGCTATGCAACCGGAATTGTGGGATGACTGGTCTTTATACGGATATTTCGCCCGTTATAAATTTATCAGTCTGGATGCAAAAAGGAACGATACGGAATTTCTGATTCTTCAGGACCCGGAAAAAATTCATCATTACAGCAGTGATTATGATCCGGTCGATTTAAATACCAAAAGTTTTTTCTTATTCAAATCAGATAAACTTTTTCAATAATTGATAGTTTCTAAAATAGTAATAGTCATAATTTAATCATATCATCATGTATAACTTTAAATATTCAAACCCGGTAAAAATAATTTTCGGAAAAGGTTCCATTTCGGAAATAACCAGTGAGATACCTCTTACTGATAAAGTAATGATCATTTACGGAGGCGGAAGCATCAAGAAAAACAGTGTTTATGACCAGGTGACGGAAGCTTTAAAAGATCATCAATGGATCGAATTCGGAGGTATTGAAGCCAATCCGCATTATGAAACCTGTACGAAAGCAGTGGAAATGATCCGGGAAAATGAAATCGGGTATTTGCTGGCGGTAGGCGGCGGATCTGTGATCGATGCCACCAAATTCATTGCGGCCGCGGCTTTATATGATGGAGATGCGTGGGATCTCATGACGGGAAAAGCCAAAATTAAAAACGCGCTTCCTTTTGGTACCGTCCTGACTTTACCGGCTGCCGCTTCCGAAATGAACAGCGGCTTTGTGATCACCAAGGCCGGCACACAGGAAAAACTGGCGATGAATTCGCGTCTGGTTTTCCCTCATTTCTCGGTATTGGACCCTGAAACTACTTACAGCCTTCCCGCCGTTCAAACTGCTAACGGGATCATAGACACCTTTGTTCATGTGATCGAACAATACCTTACCATTGACCATCATGCGCTGGTACAGGATTACTTTGCCGAAGCCATCTTGAAAGTATTGATCGAGGAAAGCCGTAAAGTATTCGATAAACCCTATGATTACGACATTCGCGCTAACCTGATGTGGGCTTCCACATGGGGATTAAACAACTGGATAGGCCAGGGAGTTCCGCAAGACTGGTCTACGCACATGATCGGGCATGAACTGACGGCATTTTACGGGATCGATCACGCACAAACCCTGGCGATTGTTCTTCCGGGCGTGATGTGGGTTAAGCGGGGTGATAAAGGCGATAAAATTGCCCAGTTGGGTAAAAACGTTTTCTGCATAGATATCGGCAATGAAGAAGAAAGGATCGGGAAGACCATAATCGCCGTGGATCACTTTTTCCAGAGCCTGGGTGTGAAAACTCATTTATCGGACTACGGAATCGACGCATCCGGAATTGAATGTGTGGTTAACCGTATTAAAGAAAGAGGATGGCTTCTGGGTGAAAAAGAAGACATTGATTACCAGAAAGTAGAAGAGATTTTAAAAAGACGTTTATAATGACTTCTTATTTCTAATCCTAAAAATTTAGTTATTGAATCTTAAGCCGATAGTCAGATCGAGTCGGCTTAATCCTTCTTTATAAGCAAATCCTTCAGAATCAACCCGGGCTGTACCCAATAAAACAGAGACCATAAAGCCCAGGGCCAGATTTTCTCCTAATCCTATATCATATCCCACGTCTAACGAAGCGCCGAAAGTTCCTTTTTTTGCATCATAATTCCTTAGCATATGCACGGTTTCCTTGTAATACATATATCCCATGGCGATATTGATAAGGAAAGCATCCCTGTTTTGCCGTATCAAAAACCGGGAAGAAAAAGTCGGTGCTATAAAATAGATGGAAACTTTATTACTAATATAATCCTTCACTGTATTACCGTTATTATCAGTAAATTCTATACCGGAAATAGAATTGGAAGATTTAAAAAGCGAACCGGTAAGGCCGATTCCCCAATTTTTTTTAATGTAATAATTGAATGCGAGACCAAGATTATATCCGGATTTTAATTTACGGGTATATTCATACAATACATCCGGTATATCAGGTGACATAGGCGCCAGCCGGTAACTGTATCCTCCGTGGAAAGCGAATCGCAAATTAGATATATTCACAAGCGGCCCCGGTTCTACATTGCAATAAGACTGTTTAAAATAATTGAACTGGTAACTCCGTACCTGATCTCTTGGTATCATAGTTTTACGCACCTCATTATTAGTGCGGTAAGTAAAATAGAGCTCGTCTTTATTTGCACGGGTAATCTTGCAGTTAATGGAATCAAATTCCTGCGTGACGATCAGATCCTGGGAATAAAGAGAGCCTATCCATATCAGGAAAGAAAAAATAAAAATTAGCTTTTTCATCATTAATTTTGATTAGGAGAATTTGGAATTTTTAAAATGATAAAAGTTAATTTGGGAGGAGCATTTTGTGTATACGGCTTTATATAACGGGTAATTTTAATGGCATTCCCGCCAATTTTGCGTGCTTCTATCTTCGCATAATCAACCATGGCTTCATAAGTAATTTTTTTATGGGCATAACCCAAATCTCCCGAACTGATCTCTCCTAATAATTCCGAACCGTTGGGCTCTTCTTCCGAGAGAGGTATTACCTTAACTTCCTCCATATAGGGCAAAGTCGGATAGGTTTTTATAATATTCCTGGTAACAGGAGGATTACAGGAGACCAGTAACAGCATAAGTAACAGGCATAAGAATCCTGAAAAATTTTTCATTTTAATAAAGAAATATGACATATCCTGTAATATAAGTAATGCAAAGATACATTTTTTAGAATATCCATTAATAAAGGATTGTCCAAAATAAACTATCATGCCTTATTGTCTTCTTGAACCAAGCGAAGGATCTTATAATCCGGAATAAAAATTCCATCATAAAATTTCCCGGACACTTCGTAATTCAGCGTCCGGGAAACATTAAAATTTTCTGGGATTTGGTTTACTCCGAAGGACGGAAAACGTATTTTTGTTTTTGGGCATCCCCTTAAAGCAAATTAAATATTGGTTTTCTTTACTTCAAAATAAGCCTGCGCGTGTAAACAGGCCGGACATTTTACAGGAGCGGTTTTTCCTTTGTAAACATAACCGCAATTCCTGCACTGCCAAACCACTTCCTCGTCTTTTTCGAAAACTTTGGAATTTTCAATATTGGAAATGAAGGCACGGTAACGCTCCTCGTGTTCTTTTTCGGCAATGATAATATTCCGGTACATGGCTGAAATTTCAGGGAAACCTTCTTCCTTGGCCACATCGGCAAATTTGGGGTAAAGATCGCTCCATTCCTCATTCTCACCAGCAGCGGCTTCATAGAGATTTTCCAAAGTAGTACCTATTACACCAGCCGGATAAGAAGCCGTAATTTCTACCATTCCCCCTTCCAGAAATTTAAACATCCTTTTCGCATGTTCTTTTTCCTGGTCCGCTGTTTCGGTAAAGATTGCCGCGATCTGTTCATATCCGTCTTTTTTTGCCTGACTGGCATAATAAGTATAACGCATACGTGCCTGTGATTCACCGGCAAAAGAATTCATCAAATTTTTTTCCGTTTGGGTTCCTTTAACGCTTTTTGACATAATTTACTATAATTTAGGGTTAGTATTCTTCTCGATGCAAATATAGTAAAAGAATTTTCATAACCCTCATTTCCCTCTTATCTCTAAGGAAAATGCCTCATATCAATCATTTTATTCACTATTTGGATAGTAATTTAAAAGATCAAAATAATATGGAGAAATACAAGTAATACGTGGAGTCTCAAAATGCTATCCGGATTTGCTTACATTGCAGAACCCGATCATCGGCCGGTTTTCAAGTTTCTGGATTCGGGCATTTCCGGATTTATGATATTCCTTTCTTTTTCATCGGCCGTAGCATACATATATGTAGTATAGCCTCCCGATAAATTGTAAACTTCTTTAAACCCGTTTTGTAGAAGGATCTGCTGGGATAGATATCCTCTCATTCCGGAATGGCAATAAGTGTATACAGGCTTATTCCGGGGAACTTCGTTCATCCGCGAACGGATCTCATCGACCGGAATATTGATTGCTCCGGGAATATATCCTGACGCGTATTCTTCCGGGCTCCTCATATCCAGTATGGTAACCTTGTTCCTGTCGGCTTCATAAACATCTTCCCAATACACTACAGGCATTTTACCGGATATGATATTGCGCGCCACATAGGCCGAAACAGCCAACGGATCCTTAGCGGAGGAAAAAGGAGGAGCATAGGCCTGCTCAAGTTTTAACATATCATAGATTGTAGCTCCGTTTTTAATAAATACGGCTGCCTGGTCTATCCTTTTATCTACTCCCTCATATCCCACACATTGAACTCCATATATTTTTCCGGTATCCGGTTCGAAAGTAAGTTTTATGGAAAGCGGTGTGGCACCCGGATAATACCCCGCGTGGGAAACCGAATGAATATAAGCGCTACGGAACGACATTTTTAAAGTATTTAATCTCTTAGCGTTTAATCCCGTCGCACCAGCCGCCATATCAAATACTTTCGCTAGTACTGTTCCTATGGATCCTTCGTAGGAAGTATGATTTCCAAAAACCATATTGTCAGCCGCGACGGTACCCTGACGGTTCGCCGGATTTGCCATAGCGTTTACCCAGGGTTTTCCGCTAACGGGATTCGGGTATTCAATGGCATCGCCAACCGCATAAATATCAGATATGGAACTCTGCAGGTATTCGTCCACCCAAATTCCACCGGTAGCGCCGATCTTGATTCCTGTTTCCCGGGCGAGCCTCGTTTCCGGTCTGACGCCAATAGCCAATATCACCATATCTACGGTAAAATGCATGCCGTTCTTCAGAGAAATTTCTAATACATTATTATTGCGTTCAACTTTAATAATCTCATTCTCGAGATAAAGCTGAACACCTTTTTCCTGCATGTGGGCATGCAAAATGGACGCCATAGAACGATCCAGGACATGTTTTACCTGATTGGATTTTTCGATAACGATAGCCTCAATACCGAGATGATACAGGTTATCGACCATTTCAATACCGATAAAACCCGCTCCTACGACAATGGCTCTTTTTACATTATGAGTTTGTATGTAATGTTTGATCCGATCCGTATTATTGATATTACGGAGAGTGAAAACACCCTGGGAGTTAATTCCCTCAATAGGAGGAACTATAGGAGAAGCTCCCGGCGCGAGAAGTAATTTGTCGTATTTTTCCCGATACTCATTCCCGTTATCTTCACGAACCAATACGGTTTTATGATCCGAATCGATTCCAATAACTTCATGACGGATTTTTACTTCAATATTATAACGTTTTCTGAAAGATTCCGGAGTGTGGGCCAGCAGATTTTCCCGTTCTTCAATAATACCTCCTATATAATAAGGTAATCCGCAATTGGCGTAAGAAATATAATCACCTTTCTCCAATATAACAATGTGGGCTGATTCATCATTCCTTCGTATGCGGGTAGCTGCCGTTGCACCTCCCGCAACTCCGCCGACCACTACATATTTCATACCAGTAATACATCATTAATCGCTTGTATAAAGCCTTCTTTGGACATGGCTCCCATTGCCATTTGAGGATTATCTTGCATCGGGATAAAAAGAAGCGTAGGAACGCTTGAAATTCCGAACATACCTGCTAATTCCTGTTCTTTATCGACATCTATTTTATAAATATCGATCTTACCGGCATATTCTTCAGCCAATTCATCCAGAACCGGACTTACAGCTTTGCATGGTCCGCACCATTCCGCATAAAAATCTATAATAGAAGGTTTATTGCCTAAATATTTCCATACGGAAGGATTATTTTCAAAATCTACTATTTTTTGCAGGAAAAGCTCTTTATCCAGATGAA
>CALECM010000071.1 GCA_937949745.1 uncultured Bacteroidales bacterium
CTCTTTAATTATTTTCAGTCCTTCTTTTTTTATTTTGCTATAATATTTTTCTTTATCACATTTCATCAATTGCAGAGGGTTTTTAATGGCATGTATATTATCATATCCCGTTAAATAATATATATCATTTACTTTATTGATGATTGTTCCTAATCCAGCCAATTCGTATTCAATATCTGTTGTTTTGTCTCTAAACCAAATAGCACTTCCCCATTCCCCAAAACTCAAATAAGTAACATAAAATCTGTCATCTTCATATATAAAATCATCAAGGTCTTTTATTTCTTCCCATTTTTTTTCTTTTAAATTAAAATGATAACTTTTTTTCTCATAATATTCTTTCAAGAAAATTTGTTTATTCCATACAAAAAGATCATCATAAAAACCATTTTTTACATTATTCAGTGTTCGTACATTTCCATTTTCGGAAATTTCAAGAAAATGTGTTCTTCCTCTACCCATTGCGTAAATATAAACAGGAAATTCTTCAAAATAAACATAATATTTTGAGCCGAACTTGATGGCATGAGTCATATATACATTCGCTCCTGGCATCATCAAATCGTTGATGCTAATATTGATAGTATCGACCGACGTTTCAAAACTTTGTCCTTCCGTTTTTACGATAAGACTGATCAATAAAAAAATCAATAATATTTGCTTTTTCATTTTATATTTCCTCTAAAATATCACCTACAAGTTTACGGCAGCCTAGTGTTCGAGCGGTACCATTACAAAACAACTGGCAACTCCCACTTATCCACATCTGACGCAAAACTTTTGTTGACAACCATTTATTTTAATGCCAGCCTAATGAACGTCAATCCCGTCAAAGTATATTTCTGTAATTGCTGTGTCGTCATATTTGTCGCCTTTGTAAACGTCCAAAATTTCAAATTTAATTGTCCACCAAGGTTTTTTATTAAGTTCATCCCAATTTTTTCTGTCGCCATAACCTAATGGCTCAAACTTAAAGTGTTGTTCTTGTCGGCTGTCAGCAAGGTTAAGAATTGCAAAAGGTTTGTCGTCAATATACATTTTCAGTTTTTTCACCCGTGAATTGTCTTTCCAGGTTTGTTCGGATTTAATGTATCCGTTCACTATAATGATTTCTGTAATTCTTGGGTTTTGCGGTGGAAAATGATATGTTACACTCTCACCAATTCCATAACCGGGCACACCTTCAATCCACGCTGTTTTATAATTCAAATCATGAATATTTTTTGCTGAATAGTTAATTCCTTTAAACGACTTCAAACTTGATGACGCAGAATTAGTGTCCAGTCCACCACCACAATACCAACTGCATCCAACTCCAATTATGTCCCAATATCCTTCAATGTCTGCCGCACAAAGTTCATATTGCTTTTTCTCTTCTGTAGTAAATTTAGTTTCATCAAAATTGTCACGGTGTTCCGACCAAAATTTTTCGCAGTGCTCTTGAAGTTTTAAAAAATCAATTTCGTCTTGTAAACTTTTGTCAACCAAATAACCCAAAGTTGGTGTCATTTCCTTAACTGTCTGTCCGAAACCTGTCAAGGAAAAAAGTATAAATATGATTGTTGTTATGTGTCGCATAATTCTGTCTTCCAAAATGAATGTTAATCATAAATATGCGTGTATTATTTCGCTTATTTACCCTGCAAAGGTAAATAAAAAGAGTGCTCTGGTGAGAAAATTTAAATAATATCCCTTCTTTATGATAAAAAGAAGAAATTATAGCTTAAAACCAATACCCTTATTTTTTGACAATAGTTGTCCAGAAATCAAATCTGTAATCAGGGTCGTAAGGAATCAGACATAAAAAAAGCCTCATTTAAGAGGCTTCGAGCGGAAAACGGGGCTCGAACCCGCCACCTATAGCTTGGAAGGCTATCGCTCTACCAAATGAGCTATTTCCGCTTGGTTATTTTTTTGTGGGAGAGGAAGGATTCGAACCTCCGAAGGCTGCGCCAACAGATTTACAGTCTGCCCCATTTGACCGCTCTGGAACTCTCCCAAACGAGCCGATAGACGGACTCGAACCGCCGACCGGCTGATTACAAATCAGCTGCTCTACCAACTGAGCTACATCGGCTTGGAATTATCTTTCAAATAACGTTTGCTCGTTTCTTTACTTAAACGGGCTGCAAAAATAGAATTTTTTTCGTTATTAACAACTGTTAAAAACTCTTTTTTTTCTACATTATTGATATTTAGTTGATTAATTTTTTACAACGGCTGATTTCACGCTTACCGGGAGGGCCCGGAAGAGATTCCAATTCAAATTTAACTTCTTTCATAATCCTTTTTATGCTTCCTTTGGCACAATAAGTAACTAAAATTGCGTTTTTCGACATCGACCGGTATATTTTTTCAAATATTTCTTTTGTCCACAATTCCGGTTGAAGAACAGGAGAAAATGCGTCGTAATATACCAGATCATATTCATGATCCGGTAAGTCTATATTTTCTATTTTGTCTATAGTCTTTTTAAAGTAAAAATCCTCGTTGATATACCGACCATCATAACTAATATTGTGCATTCGATAAAAAGCATCACGAAATACTGAATCAATATGAGCCGTATAATTGAGTAACTCTATCTCCGGGGGAAGAAGCGGATAAGCTTCCACAGCGTGATAATTGACCTTTCTTCCGGAACTATGGATAAGAGTTAGTAAGGCGTTAAGTCCTGTACCGAATCCCACCTCCAATATACGTATTTCTTCTTTTCGGGGCAAAGCCAAAAGACCGTTATTGATATATATATGCATGGATTCCGTCATGGCGCCATGTATGGAATGGAATTGTTCATCAAAGTGGATTAACCTCAACGTGGATGTACCATCCTCCGTTTCGATAATCTCGCGCGATTTTATAGTACTTTCTTCCACCTTTATAGTCTATTGAGCCACATCTTTTATGGATAAACTGATACGCTTTCTTGGAATATCCACATCCAATACCTTAACCTTCACTTTTTGGTTGAGTTTTATGACCTCATTCGGATTGGTAATGAATTTATTGGCTATATGGCTGATATGGACAAGACCATCCTGATGAACCCCGATATCCACAAAACAACCGAAGTTGGTAATATTGGTTACGATCCCCGGAACCACCATTCCTGGAGTCAGGTCGTGCATGGAATTGATATTTTTATCGAATTCAAAAAAATCAAAATGTGAGCGGGGATCACGGCCCGGTTTGGCCAATTCCTGCATGATATCCTTTAACGTAGGCATTCCTGTTTTACCCGTAATAAAATCCTTAAGATCTATACGTTTACGCAAAGTCTCATCACGCATAAGATCCTCGACAGTACAATGAAGTTGCCGGGACATCTTATCTACGATATGATAACTTTCCGGATGCACCGCACTGTAATCCAGAGGATTTTTGGCCCCTGCGATACGAAGAAATCCGGCAGACTGTTCAAAAGCCTTATCTCCGAAACGGGGGACTGCATGTAAATCTTTTCTGCTGGCGAACGGGCCGTTCGAATTTCGGTAATCCACAATATTTTTTGCCAGAGCGGGACCAACTCCCGAAACATAAGATAACAATTCCTTACTGGCCGTATTGACCTCCACGCCAACCTGGTTGACACAACTTTCCACGGTTTCCGCCAGACTGTGCTGTAACATATTCTGGTTAACGTCATGTTGATATTGGCCCACGCCTATAGATTTCGGATCAATTTTCACCAGTTCCGCCAAAGGATCCATCAGACGCCGGCCTATGGATACCGCGCCCCGGACCGTCACATCATAATCAGGAAATTCTTCGCGGGCCAAAGCCGAGGCCGAATATACGGAGGCGCCGCTTTCATTCACCACAATCGCTTTCACATCTCTTTCAAAAGGTATTTTCTTAACGAAATTTTCCGTCTCGCGCCCGGCAGTACCGTTACCTATGGCGATAGCATCCACTTTATATTGCAACACCAATCTTTTCAATTTATCCGAGGACAGCTTATATTCCGATTGCGGAGGATGAGGATAAATGGTTTCATTATGCAACAATCTACCCTGGGGATCGAGAATCACCACTTTACAGCCGGTCCTGAAACCCGGATCGATGGCCAGAATCGTTTTTTGTCCCAAAGGCGGGGACATTAAGAGTTGCCTCAGATTCACGGCAAAAACCGAAATGGCATCCGTATCTGCTTTCTCTTTGAACAGGTTACGCATCTCCGTTTCCATTTGAGGCTGGAGTAGTCTTTTGTAAGAGTCGGTGACCGCCATCCATACCTGGCCAGCAGCCTGGTTACGGGCTTTTATAATTCCCTTCTGCATCATCTGTAAAGCTGTTTCTTCGTCAGGGGCTATATGAAGCCGTAAATAACCTTCGTTTTCTCCCCTCAACATAGCCAATAAACGATGAGAAGGTGTTTTCCGTAATAATTCGGATGAATTAAAAAAGTTTTCATATTTCACGCCTTCCTCTTCCTTATCTTTCACTACTTTAGAAGTGATAATTGCTTCCCGCGTAAATAAAATCCGCATTCTTTCCCTTACATATTTGTTTTCACAAACCCATTCGGCGATAATATCCCGGGCACCGGCCAAAGCATCTTCCGGAGTTTCAATTCCTTTTTCCTTATCCACAAAACGGAAAGCCGTCTTTTCCAAATCGATATTTTGCTGGTCATAAAGCATTCTGGCCAAAGGTTCCAGTCCTTTTTCCACAGCCATCGATGCACGGGTTTTCCGTTTGGGCTTATATGGCAGGTAAATATCTTCCAGTTCACTAAGGACAGTAACGTTCTGGATCTGTTGTTCCAGCTCTTCCGTAAGTTTTCCCTGTTCGCTGATGGAATCGAGGATGGCTGCTCTACGCTTGTCCAATTCTATCCACTTTTCATGCAAAACTTTAATCTGGCTGATCTGGACCTCATCCAGGCTACCGGTTGCCTCTTTCCTGTATCGGGATACGAAAGGAATAGTACTGCCTGACGACAGCAGCGCGATCGTATTTTTAACCTGATTTTCTTTTAAATTGAGTTCACGGGCAATAAGTGCCTCATAATTGCGTATATTCATAAATAACAGTAACATTTATCCATGCAAAAATAGAGAAAATATGCTATCTTTGCATTTTTTTGATAAGGGTACCCAACAGGGTGGAAGAAGAAACTAGTGAAGCTTAAAAATAACAAATTCAATTTATTAGGCACTAAAAACAGGTTTTTAAATAAAGCCTTTTTTTTTATGCTGTTTTTTCTTGTTCCTTATTTGGTTATTTCCCAAAACGAATGTTTTGTTGAAGAACAGCTTGATTACCTTTTCCACGGAGATATTACGGAAGCCAACTCACTCCTGGATCAAAAAGGATGGTTCATGATTTCCAATGACAGGAATGTCTCACTGGTACTGGATTCCGATACGTTGACCTATCATTTGGCGGCCTGGCGATATTCGCTGGGATACAGTGATTATTACCTGTATCTTTATTATTACGAAAACAGGTCCAATTACCTGGAATGGATCACCAATGAAAGCTGTTATACTTCTTTATTAAATCGCATTTCCAATTACACCCACGACACCGCGGAAGAAATCAGGAATAACCGGGTCAGGACCGTATACCATAAACCCGGTGATATTCGAATTTCCATGGTTAATTCCACTAACTATGCCCCCTATTTTGCCGTAGCAATGTATAACCGGACTGATCTGGACAGTGCCGTGAATAGGAAAAACCGGGACAGAGTACTCCAACAGGAAGAACTGAGATTCAAACAGGAAATGATTGAGAACGGACTTTTGATGATCAGGAATTTAGAAGAAGACGAACAGTTCGAGGAAGCTCTTTCCCTTCTCGATTCCCTGCCTCAGGATCTAATCGGATATATAGCCACCATCACGGAGAAAAGGACTTTTTTACGCAATCAAATAAGAATTAAAAAAATTACCGCCCTGATCGTGGAAGGTGAGAGGTTGTTTGCCGACCGGGACCTTAACAATGCGAAACAGAGATTTAGCCAGATCTTACTTTTGGATTCCGGTAATGAAACAGCACTCATGCGGCTTGACCAGATCAAAAAAATGCAGGAGGTTATTTCTTCGAGATCTATCTCTTTATACGATTACCAGACACTGAATCCGGATTCTTACGAATATGTCCATCATAAACTCACGGAAGAACTACAAAAACAAACTTCCTATTATCCCGATGGAAAACTGAAATTTAACTTTACGGTTTATTATGATGTTAACGGAGCAAACAGCTCTTTTTATGATATATCTTATTCAACCGTACCTGACTGGAACTCATTTTTAAAAGAACTGGCTTTCAGCCCCGCCCTCACTCCTGCCTATAAAGAAAATATCCTGGTAAAATCAAAATCTACTTTTGACGTAGACCTTCAATGGGATACCAGACTATTGGAACTCAAAAAGAAGAACAGGAAAATTAAGACCGTCAACAATATCGGACTGGTCACCAAAAGGGATACGATCAACCGTTTTTTAAGACAGAATAGCCTGCCTGTGGGGCGTTACTCTTTTTTGGTCAAGGAGAAGACATTATCTTCCAAAGCCACTTATTCTGATATCAGCCTGGTAAAATATAAAACCGTAGGTCCTGAAGCCATGCTTTTGTCCATGATAATTCCCGGTGCCGGCACAATGGCCGCCACGCAGGGACAAAAAGGCGGATGGGCCATGGCCTCGTTTTTCATCGCAGGAGGAGGAAGTCTGGCCGCTTATTTCTATGGAAAAAATCTCAGACAAAGGGCGGCTAACTTTTATAACGGAAACCCGGACAATTTGGACCAAAGCACTGCCGAAAAATATGAAAAAAACGGTAAATCCTGGCAAATAGGAAGTTATATCGGTTTCAGTGTTACGGGCATCATATATATCACCGATATTGTCAACGCTCTTTCCAAAGGTATTCAAAATCAAAAAAGAACAAAATCTCTTCGTAATGCCTTAAAGAAAGACCCGGTTAAGATAATAAAAGAAGATCTGATCTTATAACATGAATCATAATATACAGTAAAACAAAATAATATGAAAACCAGAGTACGATTTGCGCCAAGTCCGACCGGACCTCTCCACATAGGAGGAGTTCGTACGGCACTCTATAATTATCTGTTCGCGAAACAAAATGACGGTGACTTCATCCTGAGGATTGAAGATACCGATCAGACACGTTTCGTACCGGGTGCGGAAGAGTATATTCTGGAATCGTTCCAATGGCTGGGTTTAGAATTTGATGAGAGTATCAAAGCAGGAGGACCATACGGACCATACAGGCAATCGGAAAGAAAAGCGATATACAGGGAATATGCCAATCAACTGCTGAACGACGGCTGGGCTTACTATGCTTTCGATACCGCCGAAGAACTGGACAGGATACGGAAACAATATGAAGCGGAAAAAAAGATATTCCAGTACGATTGCCATACCCGCAATAGTATGAATAATTCTTTATCGCTGCCCGCAGAAGAAGTAACCCGGAGAATTGAGGAAAATATGCCGTATGTGATCAGATTCAAATTTCCCGAAAATACGGAAATCGTAGTACAGGACCTGATCCGCGGGGATGTACGGGTTAACACCAACACCCTGGACGATAAGATACTTTTTAAATCTGACGGGATGCCCACCTATCATCTGGCCAACATTGTAGACGACCATTTAATGGAAATAACACATGTGATCAGGGGAGAGGAGTGGTTGCCCTCGGCGCCGTTGCATGTGATGCTTTACAAGGCTTTCAACTGGAAATCCCCGCAATTCGCCCACTTACCTTTATTGCTGAAGCCCGACGGGAATGGAAAATTGAGTAAACGTGACGGAGACAGGCTTGGTTTCCCGGTATTTCCCCTGGAATGGAAAAATCCTGAAACCGGAGAGATATCTTCGGGATACCGTGAATCCGGTTATCTTCCGGAAGCAGTTATCAACATGCTGGCCTTACTGGGCTGGAATCCGGGAAATGAGCAGGAATTATTTTCCGTGGAAGAACTGACGGCCACTTTTTCCTTAGACAAGATCAGCAAATCGGGAGCCAAATTCGACCCGGAGAAGGCCAGATGGTTCAACCATCAGTATATCCAGAAGAAACCGAATGCCGAACTGGCGCTAATATTTAACGGAGAGCTAACTAACCGTGGGATTAACATTCCCATGGATAAAGTGGAATACGCTGTATCATTGATCAAAGAGAGGATCTATTTCCTGAATGAATTTTGGGACCAAGGCGCTTTTCTCTTTACGGCTCCGGAAAGTTATGATGAACAGGTCATCAAAAAAAGGTGGAAAGATGGTGTGGAAGATCATTTGATGGAAATTTCAGTTCTATTAAACGGGATAATCCCGTTCGATACGGAAACAGCGCATGATCAAGTAATGGAATACATCAAAAGCCACGAACTGAATACCGGCCAGATCATGAATTGCCTACGTTTAAGCCTGGTAGGAGCTGCCAAAGGACCGGATCTTTTTGAAATCATTAATTTCCTTGGAGTTGAAGAAGTCCACCGGAGAATATTGACGGCAATCCGTAAAATTTCCGTTAATTAAATAAATTTATTATTTTTGTACAAAATGATAGTGAAAAGATATTGCTTATTGATCCTTGTTTGTTTTGCGTTCTTCCTGAAAGTGGAAGCGCAAAATGTTAATTATGATGTGGAGCCTGCTATAAATGAAGTCCTTTCTTCACATATTTCTGTGTGGAGCAGTATTAAAAAAGTAAGTGGTTACCGCATTCAGCTGGTCGCTTTGGCCGGTACTAACTCCCGTAATACTGCGCAATCCATTCAGAAAGAATTTAGCCGTTCCTTTCCTGATATTCCCTCGTATCTGAGTTATGCGGAACCTAATTTCAGGGTCAGGGTAGGGAATTTCAGGACACGCCTGGATGCCCTCCGGGTACTGGAAAGTATTAAGATGCAGTATCCGGGTGCTTTTATTGTTTCGGATAAGGTCAATTATACGGATATTTAATTTTCTTTGGTATTGAAATCTCAATATTTAGAGTTGGAAAACCTTCTTTTTTAACATAAATTAAAGGAATCTACACTCTTCCGGCTCAAGATTTTTTAGTATTTTTGCACGAAATTTAAAATTTCAAATCACCATGTCATTTATTACAGATAGAGTACAGTTTGACGGTTTAACGTTTGACGACGTTCTGCTTATTCCTGCCTATTCGGAAATATTGCCTAAAGAAGTTTCCCTTCAGACCAGGTTCTCAAGAAATATACAATTGAATACGCCTTTTATATCTGCCGCCATGGATACCGTAACGGAATATCAGCTTGCTATTTCCATTGCACGGGAAGGAGGTATAGGTGTAATCCATAAAAATATGTCTATCGAAGAACAGGCAAAACAGGTTTCATCAGTAAAAAGAGCGGAAAACGGGATGATCAACTCCCCGGTTACTATTTTTCCGGAATTAACCGTCCATCATGCTTTACAACTGATGAGCGAATATAAAATAGGGGGAATCCCGGTAGTAGACCGTGATAACATTCTAATCGGCATTGTCACCAACCGTGATTTACGCTTTGAAAAAGACCTCACCAAACCGATCAGTGAAGTGATGACCAAAGATAATCTGATCACTACATCCAGGGATACGGATCTTAATCGTGCCACTGATATTTTGCAATACCATAAGATCGAAAAGTTACCCGTGGTGGATGACTCCGGTCATTTACTGGGATTGATCACATATAAAGATATCACCAAAGCCAAAGATAAACCCAATGCGTGTAAAGATGCCAAAGGCAGATTAAGGGTAGCGGCAGGTGTTGGAATTACCGGAGATTCTATGGAAAGGATCGAAGCCCTGGTAGCGGCAGGCGTGGATGCTGTCGTTCTGGATTCGGCACATGGACATCAGGTTAATGTAAGCAATATGCTGCGCGAAGTGAAAAGAGTATATCCGAATCTGGAAGTAGTAGTTGGAAATGTGGCAACGGCCGAAGGAGCGCTTTCATTAGTGCAGGCCGGCGCGGATGCCATTAAAGTAGGGATTGGTCCCGGTTCGATTTGTACTACCCGCGTTGTGGCCGGTGTGGGAGTACCGCAATTAAGCGCTATTTACGAAGTTTATAATGCCATACAAAGTTATGGAATTCCCATTATTGCCGACGGCGGTATCCGGTATTCGGGCGATATCGTCAAAGCCCTGGCAGCCGGCGCAGATGCCGTTATGCTGGGTGGTGTATTAGCCGGCGTTGAAGAATCTCCGGGAGAAACGATCCTTTTCAACGGACGTAAATTTAAAGCTTATCGCGGTATGGGTTCCCTCGAAGCCATGCAGAAAGGATCGAAAGATCGCTACATGCAGGGTGACGTGGATGACGCTAAGAAATTGGTACCGGAAGGTATTTCCGGAAGGGTACCATTCAAAGGTGATCTATATGAAGTAATTTATCAAATGGCGGGAGGCCTCCGTTCAGGTATGGGTTATTGTGGTGCACCCACGATTACCGAGCTCCATAAGGCCAGGTTCTGCAGGATTACCAATGCGGGAATACTGGAAAACCATCCTCATGATATTACCATTACCAGCGAAGCCCCGAATTATAGTCCCGGATTCTAAAACAATGTGAACGAATCCGTCGTTATAATGCTTAATTAAGAGTAATGAACATGATTAAAAAATTAACGTTTCTCATTCTGTTGTTTTTTTCCGGACTGTTACTTCAGGCACAACACTGCATTGACCTTATCATACTTAAGGGCGATGCGCAGGAAAACCGTGTAAGCGACACTTTATTTTGCAAAATAATGACAGAGGATGAAACGGACTACATTATCGACAACGGATTCGCAATTACTTCCATAGCTAAAAAAATGGTGAAGGAGGTAAAAGAATGTTTCCGCCCTATGACGAATTATGAAATCTACAAATTCAAAGGGATCGATAACGTCACCATGGATTACTTCCAGAATGCCCAAACTGCCGGGAATTATTTCCGGAAAGCCGCTTTTAATATGTATCTTTCTACCGGATTAGTGCTTGTAGGAGGAACGGGAATAATTTTAGGCGTTACCACGTTCAAGAATACGCCTTCCCAAAATTACTGGATCGCCGCAGGCGGTATTTTCGCCGCTACCGCACTGGTCTTTTCCATTGTCGGCTGGAACCAGATTTATAAAGCGGGAAAACTGATGGATATTAATAATAAAACCTCCCTTTACCTCAATGCCACACCGGAAGGAGAATTAGGATTAAAATTAAAATTTTAAGACTGATCATCAGGTGTAACGTGAATTTTTCTCTTCCAGCTAAAATTTTGAAAATGAAAAAAGTCTATATTGAGACCTATGGATGCCAGATGAATGTAGCGGACAGTGAAGTTGTGGCCTCCATCCTGTCTGATTCTTATACCGTAACCCGTCAACAGCAGGAAGCAGATCTTTTTCTGATGAATACCTGTTCCGTGAGGGACCATGCCGAGCAAAGGATCAGGAAAAGATTAAGGGAGTTATCTTCTTTAAAAAAGAAAAACCCGGAAATCATCATCGGATTATTAGGCTGTATGGCTGAACGTATCAAAGAGGTTTTGTTGGATGAAGAACCCGCTCTGGATTTTATCGCAGGACCTGATGCTTACCGGTCCATACCACAGCTTATTGCAAAATCCATATCCGGTAAGAATGCTTTCGACGTGCTCTTATCTACCGAAGAAACCTACGAAGATATCGCGCCTGTCCGTTATGACGGCAACGGTATTTCGGCTTTTATCTCCATCATGAGGGGATGCAATAATTTTTGTTCTTATTGTGTAGTGCCCTATACACGGGGAAGGGAACGAAGCCGTAATCCGAAAAGTATTCTGCGTGAAATCGGGGAATTAATAAACCAGGGATATAAGGAAGTAACTTTATTAGGTCAAAATGTGAATTCCTATCGATGGGAAGAACACGAAGAAATCATTGATTTCGCGGGATTAATTGAAAAAGTAGCACTTCTGTCGCCTTTACTGCGCGTTCGATTCGCCACTTCACATCCAAAGGATATATCGGATGAACTGATTTCCACGATAGCCAAATATGAAAATATTTGTAACTATATCCATTTGCCCGTCCAGGCCGGGAGTAACCACATGTTGAAAAAGATGAACCGTGTTTATACCCGGGAATATTACCTGGAACGTATCAAAACCGTCAAAACACTTATTCCCGACTGTTCTATTTCCACGGATATTATCGTAGGATTTTGCGGCGAAACGGAAGAAGATCACCAGGCGACGCTTTCATTAATGGAAGAAGTGGGTTACAGTTCCGCATATATGTTTAAATATTCTGTAAGGGAAGGAACCAAGGCCGCCGCGCATTTCGAAGACGATGTACCGCCGGAAGTAAAAGCACGCCGTTTTGACGAAGTATTGGCCTTACAACAAAAATTAGCACTGGAGAGCAATGAAAAAGATATAGGAAAAACCTTTACCGTTTTGTCCGAAGGTGTTTCCAAACGTTCCGAAACGCAACTATTCGGAAGAAACAGCCAGAATAAAGTGATCGTTTTCCCTAAAAATGATCACCAGATCGGCGAATATGTTACGGTGACCGTGACCCGTTGCACCCCCGCTACCTTAATTGCCGATTAACCGTAAATGTCATGTTGATTTATTGTCCGGTCATTACACCACGAGTAATATATATTATGAATATCATCGTGGGAAGACTGTGGCAGACAGAATTCCGGCTTACCGATAACATACAGGAATACGAAAATCACGACGGGATAAAATTTGCCTATGGAAATGATGCCGTGGAAGGAATATACTTTAAGGCAGTTAATCTGTTATTTGAAGAGAATATAAGGCCTCAACTTTTATCTCCGGTATCCTGGCATGGATTACAACTGTTCTTTCCCGTAAATCAATCCGCAATACCTTTCGATCCGTTTGCCCTGGCTTTTTATCTCATCACCCGTTATGAAGAATATTTACCGGACATTGAAACGGATGTACATAACAGGTTTAAAGTTACCGGATCAGCAGCGTTTCTCAATGGTTTCCACCGAAAACCGGTAATCAATATCATAGCCAATATCCTGGCGGAAATGATCCGTAAGCAATATCCGGATTTTCCTGTTAAAAAAAATCCTTTCCGGATTTTAACTACTTATGATGTAGATATCGCTTATCAGTATAAAGGTAAAAATACTTTAAGGTTCACGGGATCATTATTGAAATCAATCCTGAAATCAGATTTCAACAAAGCCGGTAAATTACTCCGGGCATTGGGAGGAAAACCTGTGGAGGACGAATATGATACTTTTGATGAACACCGGCGTTATGCTATGGAAAATGGATCCAGGCCTGTTCATTTTATCTTGACGGCGCCGTTTGGCAAATATGACCGGAATATCAGTCCGGAAAGTAAAGCTTTCCGTAATTTGGTCCGTAAATTGTCAGAATTCTCGGATATAGGCATACATCCATCTTATTATTCTTCCGAAAAAGAAATATTGATCGGAAAAGAGAAAAAGAAACTGGAAAAAATCTGCGGATTCCCGGTGATGCAATCAAGACAACATTTTCTACGGTTTTCATTTCCGGATACTTTCCGGGCGCTTATGAAATACAATATTACTGATGATTATTCTTTAGGATGGCCCGACGAAGTGGGATTCCGGGCTTCCATCGCCAATCCTTTCCCATGGTATGACCTGTCCGCGGAAACCGAAACTTCCCTCATTTTACACCCGTTGACCGTTATGGACGGAGCACTTGCCCATATTACCAAAAATAGTAAAGAACAGGAAGAAATTATCCGGGCTATTATTGATGAAGTTCAAAATACGGGAGGAGAAGTTGTGACATTAAGCCACAACTCCTATTCTGTATCGTCTCTTTTGGGTTCCTGAAATTTCCGGCTTACTTTAATCAGGTTCGTGGTAAACGAAACGATATTCTGCGATTCGTGAATAATGGTTAAATATACCATACTGACCTTCGTGCTGGCTCCTTCCGTCTTGATCCTTTTTAATTGCGCACGCTTTATCCGGTTCAATTCACCTGAAAGATGGTTATTATTCAAAATGATTTCCTTGAGTTTGGAATAATCGTTATCCGTTATTTTAATCTTACACTGGTCGATGAAAGTAGCAATTGAAAATGCCGTCGACAGGATTTCCGCTTTTTGATCGTCGTTCAGCGGATTAAAATTATTATCGATATGTTCTTCCGCAGGCATCACGATACGGTTCAGCGAATAGACCAATTCGCTCATAAAGTCGTTACATTGGTAATAATACATACCCCTTTCAATTGCGGAAACATCACTCAGTTTTCTTATCCCCAAAGTGCCCATACGGATTATTTTTTTCATATCCGCCTTTTTGTTATCCATTTTATTCCTCAACGATCTCAATTCCCGCAAGTTTTCATGGCAAAAAGCTTCAATGGTATTCCAGTAATTCTGTTGCATAAAATCAAGAGTGGCACTGATATCTTCACGGGCATGTTGTTGAAGTAATTCCAATGCCTGGTCGGTATCGGTGGTTTTCAACAATTGGGTCATCGTAGCGTTACTTTTCTGTTTTTCCGCTCTTTTACGGAATTTTTTCTGACTACTGATCAATGAATAAACAACAATAGCGACTAATATCAGAATAGCCACACTCTTTCCGTAATAGATAAAAAGCGCAACAATAAACGCCAGCATAAAAGCAGCGATAGCCGTGATAAGCCAACCGCCAATTACGTTAATAACTCCACTGATACGGTAGACAGCACTATCTCTTCCCCAGGCGCGGTCAGCCAGGGAAGTACCCATTGCCACCATAAAAGTGACATACGTTGTGGATAAGGGCAATTTTAAAGAAGTTCCCATAGCGATCAACAATCCGGCTAAGATTAGATTAACAGAGGCTCTCAGCAAGTCAAAGGCGGCATCTTCTTCCATAACTATCTCGCCGCGACTGAATCTTTTATCCACCCAGCGGGTAACTTTTTCCGGAATAATTTTCACAAACCAGGAAGCCATCTTACGACTCGCCCTTACTATATTACGTGCCATACCCGAAGAACTGAAATTCTCTTCTCCTTCATCCTGGCGTGACAAATCCAAAGAAGTCTGGATCACACTACGGGCTTTTTTGGATGTAAAAAGCGCTATGACCATGATAGCCCCCGCTCCCAATAAGAAATACCATGGTGTTTGGGCGGGGCCGTTCAGGGAATCCATTTTCAAAGTCATGTCGATATCTCCTCCTCCATGAGCCATATAGTCCTGAAAAGAAGACAATCCGGCTAACGGCACCCCGATAAAATTCACCAGGTCGTTCCCGGCGAAGGCCAGGGCCAAGGCAAAGGTACCTGTCAACACAATCACTTTTAATATATTGACTTTGATGAAATATAGTATCTGCATCAGGACCGTAAAGAATATGAAACAGCCCAATAATATCCGGGAAGTATGTTCCTGTATCCAGGCCATATTTTCAGGAGTCATAAAACTACTGTCTTTTAAGCCTTTGATAAGCATAAAATAAACGATGGAAGTGATCGCGATGCCACCGAAAATAGCAGCGAAATACTTCATATTCTTTTTATAATTAAATGTAAAGAGTAACCGGGTTAGAAATTGTACCAATGCACCGCAAATAAAAGCGATCCCTACCGAAAGAAATATCCCCAATACGACTGACAATGCCTTATCCGTATTGATCAAATCGCTGTAACCCAACATTCCGGTCGTATCATTGGCTATGGTCAGTAAAGCCAGTGCACAGGTTGCTCCCAACAATTCAAATACCAAGGACACTGTTGTGGATGTAGGTAACCCCAGTGTATTAAACAGGTCAAGAAGGAATACATCCGTAATCATGGCGGCGATCAGGATATACATGATGTGGGCAAATACAAAATTTTCCGGCTTGAAAATCCCGTGCCGGGCGATCTCCATCATCCCGTTACTCAGCGATGCACCGACAAATACTCCGATAGCAGCTATAAAAAGTATGGTCTTCAAGGAAGCTGCTTTACTGCCTACCGCGGAATTAAGGAAATTAACGGCGTCATTACTTACACCCACCACCAAATCAAAAATAGCAAGTATAAAAATGAAAATGATCAATATCAGGTAAAAAGTATCCATTATAGTTGAAAATTATTTTGCTGCAAAAAAATAGATAACTTATTACACCACTATTTCCATAATGTTACGATTTTGTTACAGTCACATGTGTATCACTGATTAAAATCATATAATCGTTTATTTATCCATATAACTATCGTCAACTTTATTACTATCTTTGCAGCCATCAAAAACAAAATAGAATGACCATACAAGAAGCTGAAAACCAGATTATAGAAGAATTTGCCCTTTTTGATGACTGGATGGACAAATACAATTATGTAATTGAATTGGGCAAAGAATTACCTTTGATAGATCCGAAATATAAAACTCCGCAATACCTTATATCCGGATGCCAGTCGCAGGTATGGCTTCATGCCGACTATCAGGATGGAAAAGTTATCTTTACTGCCGATAGCGACGCCATTATCACCAAAGGGATAGCGAACTTACTGATACGGGTCTTATCAGGACAAACCCCGCAGGATATATTGGATGCCGATCTAAATTACATTAATGAAATAGGGTTAAAAGATCATCTCTCCCCTACCCGTTCCAACGGACTGGTTTCGATGATCAAACAAATGAAAATGTACGCGCTTGCATTTCAGGCGAAACAATCATAAAATCATTTATTCTTCACTGTCAAATGGGTAACTCGATGAAAGAGATATTCAGGCCGGAACTCTTTACTGTTCTCAAGCAAGGCTATACCAAACAACAATTCACCAAAGATCTTTTCGCCGGTATTATCGTAGGGATCGTGGCGCTGCCGCTGGCGATCGCTTTTGCCGTAGCATCCGGAGTTTCTCCTGAAAAAGGATTAATTACCGCTATAATCGCGGGCTTCATTATTTCTTTTCTGGGCGGAAGCCGTGTCCAGATCGGAGGACCGACAGGGGCTTTCATCGTGATCGTTTTCGGTGTACTTTCGGAATATGGGATGGACGGATTAATCATATCCACCATCATGGCGGGGATTATGCTGATATTATTCGGCATATTACGGTTGGGTTCTTTGCTCAAATTCATCCCCCATCCTTTAATTGTAGGCTTTACCAGCGGAATTGCCCTGATTATCTTTTCCACTCAGATCAAAGATGCCCTCGGATTGGAAATTTCGGAAGTTCCCGCGGATTTTATCGGAAAATGGAATGTTTATTTCCACTCTTTGTCCAGTATCAACTGGCTGGCCGTTATAATCTCAGCCGGAACGATTCTGATAAGCATCGGTTTTACTCGTATTACCAGCAAAATTCCCGGATCGTTCATCGCGATCATCGTGATGACACTACTGGTAGCCCTATTCGATCTTCCAGTGACGACCATTGAATCTTTATACGGTGAAATCCCTAATAAAATTTCGTTAACATTACCTACTTTCGACCTCAGCAATATCCGCCACTATTTTGAGCCTGCGCTTACCATCGCCCTTTTATGCGCGATCGAATCGCTTTTATCGGCGGTAGTCGCTGACGGGATGATCGGTGGAAATCATCGAAGTAATACGGAACTGATTGCGCAGGGTATTGCAAACATCGTTACTCCCCTGTTCGGAGGAATTCCTGCCACCGGAGCGATCGCGCGTACCGCTACTAATATTAAAAACGGAGGAAGGACACCTGTCGCCGGTATGATACACGCGATTACCTTATTACTCATCATGCTTTTCTTCGGAAAATGGGCAAAACTGATTCCCATGTCGTGCCTGGCCGGTATTCTTATCCTGGTTTCCTATAATATGAGCGAATGGCGTTCATTTTATTCCATTCTCAAAGGTTCGGCATTCGACATTATTATTCTGGTCAGTACTTTCCTGCTTACTGTTTTGGTAGACCTGACCGTAGCCATTCAGATCGGAATTGTACTTTCCGCCTTATTGTTCATGAAACGGATGGCTGATAACGGACAAGCTATTTTAAGGGATAAAGAATCGGATATTATTGAAAATTACGGGCATGTACCAAAAGAGATCGAAATATATGAAATTAGCGGACCGTTCTTTTTCGGCGCCGCCAAGCATTACAGCCAGGTTTTAAAAGGCCGTGCCTCGTCCACCAAAGTTCTCATCATCCGTATGCGGCATGTACCGTTCATCGATGCCACCGGAACCCACAACTTTAAAGAAGCCATCAAGTCATTGAGGTCTGAAGACAGGATCATCATATTATCGGGAGTACAGCCAAATGTCAAAAAAGAATTGGACAAAAGCGGAATATCCGCATTATTGGGCCCGGAACATATCTTTGATAATTTTGATACAGCCTTGTCTTACGCGGAAGAATATACCAGTAATCTGTAGACCACCGAATCAAATGCCTGAACCGAATTATATCAATCGATTTTACCAATATATCCGGTTGGAAAAATCCCTTTCCCCGAAAACGGTTGAGGCTTATTTACACGATATCCGGAAATTAGATGATTTTATAGGAAAAGAAAGACCCTTGACGGAAGTAAGCCTCAAAGATCTTCAATCTTTCATGAGATATTTATACGACGAAAAGATCGAAGCCCGTTCCCAGGCCCGTATCCTTTCCGGCATTAAAGCATTTTACCGGTTTTTATTATTTGAAAATATCATTCCCGAAGATCCGACCTTATTAATTGAAGCTCCTAAATTAGGGAGATATTTACCGACTGTATTATCCGTTCCGGAGATTGAATCCATGATAAAGGTAATTGATCTCAGCAAAGCGGAAGGACATCGGAATAAGGCTATACTGGAGGTTATGTATGGGTGCGGATTAAGGGTAAGTGAAACGGTAAATTTACGACTTTCACAACTTTTTTTCGATGACAATTTTATCCGAATCATCGGAAAAGGAGATAAGGAGCGACTGGTTCCGATTGGAAGTACGGCACAAAACGCGATCAATCTTTATGTGCAAGGAAAGAGAAAAGAAGGGAAGATCAAACAGGGAGCCGAAGATATTGTATTCCTGAATCGCCGGGGCGGTAAGCTTACCCGTGAGATGATTTTTCTAATTGTCAAAGAATGTGCGTTATCTGCAGGGATTGAGAAAAATATCAGTCCGCATACATTCCGGCATTCATTTGCCACCCACCTGGTTGAAGGGGGAGCCGATTTACGCGCCGTACAGGAAATGCTGGGCCATGAAAGCATCACGACAACCGAAATATACACTCATCTGGATAAGGAATATATCAAAAGCACGATCGCGTTGCATCATCCCCGTTATTAATACCGGAAAAATTATTTTTGCGCATCGTATTTTTCAATCTCCTCCGAAAAATATTCCAGCTTAACTCCTGCAAGCCTGAACATTTCTTCCGATTCCGTCCCGCTATGGTATTTCTTCTCACATACCACCCTTTTAATACCGCAATTGATGATCAACATGGCACAAACCCGGCAAGGGGTCATACGGCAATATAAAGTCGAACCTTCCAATGCTATTCCCAATTTAGCCGCCTGACATATTGCGTTCTGTTCGGCGTGAACAGTTCTTACGCAATGTTGTGTAACCGTACCGTCTTCGTGGACCATTCTTTTGAACTGGTGACCAACCTCATCACAATGCGCCATTCCGATGGGTGAGCCCACGTAACCCGTGACCAGTATTTGCCTGTCACGTACAATCACACACCCGCTTCTGCCGCGGTCACAGGTAGCCCGTTTGCTGACCGTATTGGCAATTTCCATAAAATATTCATCCCATGAGGGACGGATGTATTTGGTTTCTTCCATAATATTACGGTTTGATATTTAATTTCCTCATGGCCGAATCTACCTGGTCATAAAGTTCCTGAAATCCTTCGTTATTATAAAACAGAAAATCCGCACGACGGATACATTCGGAAAGGTTCTGTTTGTTAGGATCACGTGTATTCATTTCACGCTGTTCATTTTCCAGAAATGTTTCATATGAAATATGATCAGTTTCGGAATTACGTTCCACGATTCTCCGGTACCGGATTAGAGGATCGGCATCCACAGCCAGCAATACGAATTGACCCGTATTTTTTAAAGAATCAATTTCTCCAGGAGTCCTCACACTTTCGATGATGGCATAATCTCCATCCCGCAACGCATTACGGTAAAGTTGATCTACGATAAAAGAGGGACTATTGACTGCACGCAGTTCATTCGCTACCGACACCATACTATCACGGTTAACAGGCAAATTCCGTTTTTCTATTTCTTTGATGAGGTATTCCCTTACCGAATAATGCCGGAAATGGTAATGGGAAACCAGATAATCGACTATGGTCCCTTTACCTGCTCCTATTGTGCCTGTAATTCCAATAATTTGCATAACAACTGATTATATATATTCTTTTAAATATCGGGCAGTATAACTTTTATCGTTTTTTACCACTTCTTCCGGGGTTCCGGTTACCAATACATATCCTCCCCGGTTACCGCCTTCAGGACCCAGATCAATGATCCAATCGGCCATTTTGATCACATCCATATTATGTTCGATCACCAATACGGTATTTCCCATATCCACCAGTTTATTCAACACATCCAATAAAATGGCAATATCATGGAAATGGAGGCCGGTAGTCGGTTCATCCAGGATATAAAAAGTATTCCCGGTTTCCTTTTTGCTCAATTCCGTGGCAAGTTTTACCCTTTGGGCCTCGCCTCCCGATAATGTAGTGGAAGGCTGACCTAAACGGATATATCCCAGTCCCACATCGACCATTGTTTTCAATTTCTGGACTATGGAAGGTATATTCTCGAAAAAATCCAGAGCGGTTTCAATATCCATTTCCAGCACATCATTGATTGATTTGCCTTTATACCTGATCTCCAGCGTTTCCTCATTATATCTTTTCCCGTTACAGGATTCACAGGTAACATATACATCGGGAAGAAAATTCATTTCGATGGTCTTTACTCCGGCCCCTTTACACACCTCACATCTGCCTCCGTGCACATTAAAAGAAAACCTTCCGGGTTTATAGCCCCGTATTTTAGCTTCCGGCAACCCGGCGAATAATTGCCTGATTTCATCAAAAACACCCACGTAGGTAGCCGGATTAGACCTGGGAGTTCTTCCTATGGGTTGCTGGTTTATTTCTATGATCTTATCAATATTCTTGATCCCTGAAATTTCCCGGTAAGGTAACGGCGTTTTTTCAGCCCGGTAAAAATGACGGTTCAGGATAGGATACAACGTTTCGTTGATGAGCGTCGATTTACCGCTACCGGAAACTCCGGTAACACAAATAAATTTACCCAAAGGAAATTCTACACTAACATCTTTGAGATTGTTACCCGTCGCTCCTTCCAGAATAATTGACTTTCCCGATCCTTCCCTTCGCCGACCGGGGACTTCTATTTTTTTCCGGCCGTTAAGGTAGTCGGCCGTTAAAGTCTCGGAGTTAAGGATTTCATCATAATTTCCCGCCGCTACGATCTTACCACCGTTTTCACCCGCATCAGGACCGATGTCGATAATAAAATCAGCGGCTTCGATCATGTCTTTGTCATGTTCGACGACAATAATGGAATTTCCCTGATCTCTTAGTTCTTTCAAAGAATTGATCAACCTGTGGTTATCCCGCTGATGTAAGCCGATACTGGGTTCATCCAGAATATAGAGCACATTTACCAGTTGCGAACTGATTTGCGTGGCAAGCCTTATCCGCTGGGCTTCTCCGCCTGAAAGACTTCTCGAAGAACGGTTAAGTGCAAGGTAATTTAAACCTACGTCATCCAGAAATTGCAGCCGTAATCCTATTTCACGCAAAATCTCATAAGCAATCTGCTGATTACGCTCAGTTAATTCAGAAGGCACTCCTTTCACCCAGCGTATCAACTCACCTATATCCATGGCGGCCAGATCAGAAATATTTTTATCCCCTATCCTGAAATACCGGGATTCTTTTTTTAATCTGCTTCCTCCGCATTCGGGACATTTGATCTCCTCAATAAACTGATTCACCCATTTCCGGATCGACGCGGGCGCCGAATCATAATCGAAATCGCGCATGAAGGTAACAACACCGTCAAAACTCACTTTAGTCGGGGAAAGACCTGATATTTCATGTTTAATATAAAGAGGCTCATCAGTACCGTACAGGATAATATTTAATATTTGATCGGATAATTTTTTAACGGGATCCGAAAGCGAGAATCCGTATTTTTCACCCAAAGCTTCCAGTTGCTTAAATATCGTATTGTGCTTATACGGTCCGAGCGGTACAATCGCTCCTTCCTTAATGGATTTGGAATTATCGGGAATAATCTTTTGCATATCCATTTCCATAATATACCCGAGCCCGTTGCATTTTTCGCAGGCTCCGTAAGGAGAATTAAACGAAAATGTATTGGGCTCCGGTTCGGGATATGAGATACCGGAAGTAGGACACATCAGGAATTTACTGTAATTCCGGATCTCCCCGTTCTCATTGTCCATCACAAGGAGAATTCCTTTCCCGTGTTTCAAGGCTGTTTTGAGGCTGTTAACCAGTCTTGGCCTGGAATTATCCTTGACCATCAAAGTGTCGACCACAATTTCGATATCATGGATTTTATAACGGTCTACCATCATATTCAGCTTAAGGGAAAGAATTTCCCCGTCCACCCGTACTTTGGTAAAACCCTGCTTCCTGATGTTTTCAAAAAGTTCTTTATAATGTCCTTTGCGCCTTTTTACCACCGGAGCCAATAAGGTTATGTTCCGGTCATTATATTTTTCCAAGATCAGGTCGATCAGTTCTTTTTCACTATACTTAACCATTTTTTCTCCGGAAACATGAGAATAGGCATCCGCAACACGGGCATATATCAGTCTTAAAAAATCATAAATCTCCGTAATTGTTCCTACAGTAGACCGGGGATTTTTATTAACCGTTTTTTGTTCGATGGATACAACAGGATTAAGTCCTGATATTTTATCGACATCGGGATATTGTAAATTTCCAAGAAATTGTCGCGCATAGGCAGAAAAAGTTTCCATATAGCGACGTTGCCCTTCGGCGTATATAGTATCGAAAGCAAGAGATGATTTTCCGCTGCCGGACAAACCGGTAATCACGGTCATCCGGTGTTGTGGTATGGATACGGAAACGTTTTTCAGATTGTTTTCCCTCGCCCCTACGATGATCAATTCATCTTCTTCAAAATGATTTTCTTTCATACAATCCTTCAATTTTAAGGAATGCAAATATACAAAATTTTCAGCTAAAATAAAAGAGATTTTGAGTGAAAATTACTGTTTTCCAGTATCATTTAAACACTTATTTTTGCAGCCGATAAAATTTATAAATATGTTTCTCTGGGATTCCATAGCATTTGGTCCGATTTCCAGCCGCAGGCTTGGTAAATCATTAGGTATAAATATTTTGCCGACGACGAAAAAAATATGTTCTTTCAATTGCATCTATTGCGAATGTGGCTGGACATTGGAGAGGGATTTTAACGACGACGATTTTTATCCTGTCGATACTGTGATGGAAGCTATCGAAAATAAACTGATAAATTGCCGGAAAGATCAGATAGCCATCGACAGTATTACTTTTTCCGGAAACGGGGAACCTACCATGCATCCGCATTTCGGACAAATCATCGACGGATTGATCGCGTTGAGGGACCGTTATTATCCGGGTACGATCATCACTTGTTTATCTAACTCCACGCAACTTTACCGTACGGAAGTCCGGGAAGCGCTCCTGAAAATCGAGAATCCGCTTTTGAAATTAGATGCCGGTTCAGATCAATTATACCGATTGATTAACCGCCCTACCCTACCTGTAACTTTCGAAGAGATTGTTTCTTATCTACGCGGTTTTAACGGACAGCTTATTATCCAGACATTGCTTTTTAAAGGCGAAATAGACGACATTTATTTTGATAACAGCAGTGGAGAGGAACTCGATTTGCTGATTCACCATATTGTCGAAATTGCTCCCAGATCGGTAATGCTCTATTCCCTTGACCGTGAAACTCCGGCCAGACATTTAACCAAAATCAGTAAAGAGGATTTGGAAAAGGTAGCTGAAAAAATAGAAAAAAAAGGGATTAAAACGAGTGTTTATTAGGTTTTTCAAACATCATTATTTTTTAATTGTTACAAAATTAAATAAATATTGTTTATTTATTTGGCCAATAATTTTTGACATATTTAGCCGAATAACTAGGCAGATTACATTTCCTGTAGTATAGCGTTAAAATAAAATGATGAAAATTAAATATTTTTTGACAATATTGAGCGTTTTATTGGTTTCATGCGTTTCTGAGCCGGAACCTGATCCTGCGGTTCTGGAAAATGCTCCTATAATTGAAGAACTGGAGACTCTGCCGGATGATGTTGTTACCAATATGCTTTCCTCAAAGTATTACATAAACTTTGAAATGAATTATTTGATCATATATCCTATCATTTGATAATATTCCTTTATTCATATTAACCTTCCTTTATAAAGAATTTACCCGGCGGATTGTTGTTGCCCGTGATTTTGTTATCTTTGCACGGCTAAAATGAAAAAATGATAAAATTACTGGAAACGATTGGAGAATATTTCCTGTTTTTGGGAAAGGTTTTTAGAAAACCCGAAAAATGGAAAATTTTTCTGAATAAGCTCCTGTATGAAATGTACGCCACAGGGATTGGTTCTTTACTCATTATTATCATTGTGTCTGCAGCTTTAGGGAGTGTAATTACCGTTCAGACCGCTTTACAAACCGAAAGCAACTGGATTCCGTCATGGTCGGTAGGTTTTATCGTAAGGACTTCCGTAGTTATGGAATTATGCCCTACGATTATCAGCCTTCTTCTGGTTGGAAACCTCGGCTCCAGGATAACGGCGGAAATCGGAAGTATGCGGGTAACCGAACAGATCGATGCCCTGGAAGTTATGGGTGTCAATCCGGCGTCTTACCTTGTTCTTCCGAAAGTTATCTCTTCGCTTATCGTCAATCCCCTGTTGATTATTATCAGTATTTTTTGCGCTCTTTTCGGAGGTTACCTGACGGTTATCCTAACGAATATGATGCCGGGAATAGACTTTATTGACGGTCTGACCTCTTTTTTCAGAATGTATGACCTGTATTATGCTTTAACCAAAACATTCATCTTCGCTTTTGTGATTTCATCCGTATCTTCTTTTTACGGATATAAGATCGAAGGCGGAGCACTGGAATTAGGGAAAGCCAGCACCCAGGGTATTGTGGTGGCGAGTTTTATAATACTCGTATTGAATCTTGTCATCACTCAAATTATGTTATAAGATGATTGAAGTAAAAGATGTTTCCAAATATTTCGGTGAAAAAAAGGTATTGAATAACATCTCGACCGTTTTTTACGAAAATAAAGTCAACCTTGTGATCGGAAGATCCGGTTCCGGGAAGACGGTTTTAATGAAATGCCTCATCGGACTTCTTGCTCCTGAAGAAGGTGCTATTCTGTATAGCGGAAGAAACTTTAATACGCTTTCGGACCGTGATAAAAAATTCCTGCGTACTGAAATGGGCATGGTTTTCCAGGGTTCCGCACTTTTCGATTCCATGACCATACAGGAAAATGTAATGTTCCCGTTAGATATACTGACCGACCAAAAATTCGATGAAAAGCTGGAACGGGTAAATTTCTGTCTTTCCCGTGTGGATTTAGCAGGATCCAATAATTTATTCCCCGCCGAGTTAAGTGGAGGTATGAAAAAAAGAGCTGCTATTGCACGGGCAATAGTTTGCAATCCCCAATATTTGTTTTGTGACGAACCTAACTCCGGACTCGATCCTAAAACGGCATTATTGATCGACCAGCTGATTGTGGAGATCACCCATGAGTATAAAATGACCACTGTCGTTAATACCCATGACCTGAATTCCGTAATCACCATCGGTGAAAATATTGCATTTATTTATGAGGGAGACCTGGTTTGGAACGGCGATAAAGACGGCGTTTTAATTTCCGATAATCCGTTATTAAATGATTTTATCTATGCCCAACCCTTAACTCAGAAAATAAGGGAGCACTTATAATCTTTGTAAACTTCTAATTTAGATGAATTGGTTAGATATTATTATCCTGATCCCATTATGCTGGTTTGGTTTTACAGGTTTTAAAAACGGTCTCATCAGAGAACTGGCTTCCATACTGGCTTTGGTCCTTGGTGTATGGGTAACGGTAAAATTTTCCGATTTAGTGGCTTCCTGGATCGGGGACAGCCAGATGATCAGAATCATTGCGTTTTTCCTCACCTTTTTAGCTGTACTGGTATTGGTCCACTTCGCCGGAAAATTAGTGGAAAGAATCGTCAAACTGGTCATCCCTTCCTTTTTTAACCATCTGTTCGGATTAATCTTCGGTATCGGTAAAGTGGCCATAATTTACAGCGTACTGTTTTTTTTCGTCAGGACCATTGATCCGAAAGAAGTTATCCTTAAACCCGATATAAAAGAAAAATCTTTTCTTTATTCCTATATTGAACCGATATTTCCGGAATGCAGGAACTATTTCCTGAATAAAGAGTCATAAAACCCCATAAATAAGGACAAAAACCTTTATCAATCCCTATTAATAAGGATATGTTTATTTTATATAATAGACTATAATTCCGTACTTTTGCACCATTTAATCTATGTTAATCTATGCTATATGCGCTTATCAGAATTGAAAACCGGAGAAAAGGGCGTAATCGTCAAAGTGCTGGGACACGGAGGGTTTAGGAAGAGAATCGTAGAAATGGGATTTATCCGGGGAAAAGAAGTGGAAGTAATGTTAAACGCCCCTCTTAAGGATCCTATCAAATACAAAATCATGGGATATGAAGTCTCTCTCAGAAGGCAGGAAGCCGAACTGATAGAGGTGGTAAGTGAACAGGAAGCCGAAAATGTAAAGAACCAAATATCTTCTGCGCCAATATATAATCCTATCAGTGAAGAAACCACAATTACAGAGGAAAAACTACATGAAGTCGCACTAAAAAAAAGACGCACGATCAATGTAGCCCTGGTAGGCAATCCCAATTCCGGAAAAACCTCCCTTTTCAACGCTGTTTCCGGTGGACACGAACGAGTGGGTAATTACAGCGGAGTTACCGTTGATGCCAAAGAAGGATTTTTCTCTTTCCAGGGATACAGATTTAAAATCGTGGATTTGCCGGGGACCTATTCCCTTTCAGCCTATACGCCCGAAGAACTTTATGTCAGGAAATATATTATCGACGAGATGCCTGATGTGATTATCAATGTGGTAGATTCTTCCAACCTCGAGCGCAACCTTTACCTGACCACCCAACTTATCGATATGAATGTAAGGATGGTGGTGGCGCTGAATATGTATGATGAACTGGAAGCAAGCGGCAACAAACTGGATTACACCTCTTTAAGTCAGCTGTTAGGAATCCCTATGATCCCGACCATATCGAAGAGAAACTGGGGTACCGACAACCTTTTCCATGTCATCATCAACTTGTATGAGGGATCTGATTATTTTGATAAAAACGGGAATATTTATCCCGAAATCCTTCAATATTTAAAAGATTGGCATGAAACCGAAGTTGGGGATAAGGAGCATCAGCCGCAGATTGAGGATTATGTACATAAAGATGAAGATTCTCCGCATAAAATAGACCGGGTTTACCGCCATATTCATATCAATCATGGACCTTTGCTCGAAGAAGCCATTGAAGAAATAAAAAAACCTATCGCCTGCAACGAAGATATACGTTCCCGGTTTTCCACGCGTTTTTTGGCCATCAAATTACTGGAAAATGATCCGGATATCGAAAATATCGTTCGTAAACTCCCTAATCATGAGCTGATTTTCAAAATACGGGACGATAAAGAAGAAGAGATATATAATACCATCAAAGAAACCAGCGAATCGGCTATTATCGACGCGAAGTACGGATTCATCGACGGGGCATTAAAGGAAGTGTATAAAGATAGTCCGGTTGAAAAAAAACAATATACCAAAGTCATAGATTCCATTGTCACTCATAAGATCTGGGGTTACCCTATTTTCTTCATCATCTTATGGCTGATGTTCCAATTGACTTTTTCCCTGGGGCAATATCCTATGGATTGGATAGAATGGCTCATGAATCAACTGGGAGGAGTTGTGGACGCCAATATGGCTGCCGGACCACTCAAAGATCTTTTGGTAGACGGGATCATCGGAGGCGTGGGAGCGGTAATCGTCTTCCTTCCCAATATCCTGATCCTGTATTTATGCATCTCCTTTCTTGAAGATTCGGGTTATATGGCACGCGCCGCATTCATTATGGATAAAATCATGCATAAAATGGGATTGCATGGTAAATCGTTTATTCCGCTGATCATGGGTTTCGGATGTACCGTACCTGCGATTATGGCCACCAGGACAATCGAAAGCCATAAATCCCGTCTCATCACAATCCTGATCAATCCGCTGATGAGTTGCAGCGCGAGGTTACCCGTATATATTGTTTTAGTAGGAGCTTTTTTCCCCCGGTACAGTGGATTAGTATTGTTCTCCATTTACCTCATCGGTATTTTATTAGCTGCATTAATGGCGCGACTTTTCAGTAAATTCCTGATTAAAGGGGAAGATATTCCTTTCGTGATGGAATTACCGCCATATCGTATGCCGGGATCTAAAGTAATATTCAGACATACCTGGGAAAAAGGGAAACAATATCTGAAAAAGATGGGAGGAATTATTCTTTTTGCCTCTATTATTGTGTGGTTTTTAGGCTATTATCCAAACCATGACCATTACGAAACCGCGGCACAACAGCAGGAAAATTCTTATCTGGGTAAAATCGGTAAAGCAGTGGAACCGGTCATAAAACCGTTAGGTTTCGACTGGAAGCTTGGAATCGGATTATTAGCCGGAGTAGGCGCCAAGGAATTGGTAGTTAGTTCCCTTAGTGTTATTTATTCTGTAGATGAAGAACAAACTGTAAATCTGGGAGCCAGAATGCACATCACACCGCTGGTGGCTTTCAGCTATATGCTTTTTATTCTCATTTATTTCCCCTGCCTCGCCACGATCGCAGCCATTAAAAATGAAACGGGAGGATGGAAATACGCTATATTTACCGTCGTGTACACCACCGTATTAGCCTGGATTGTAAGTTTTCTGGTCTTCCAGATAGGAAGTTTATTCTGACATTTCACGTAAGTTAAAATTTAAACAATATATCCGATGCATTCGTTTATCAAATAAAAACAGGAAATATGAACTGGCAGGATATATTGGTTTACATCATTATAAGTTTTTCTATCTTATATGTAATTATAAGGTCTTACCGACGCTATAAACGGATCAGGAAAGAGGGGAATATGTGCGACCAATGTTCGGAACAATGTGCCTTAAGGGAAATGAAAAGCAAAATTAGATAATATTTTTAAACAATTTTTATTTAAACTTGTTTCCTAATCATATTAATAGAAAGAAACAATCAGAAGGCTTAAGTTAAGACACAAAAATTATACTTATATGAAAAAGATAGGATTTCTTATCGTAGCGCTAGCTATGGTTACGTTATTAAGTTCATGCAAAAAAGATGAACCTATTTTAGGTGCAAATGTGAAAGTAACGGTTAAAAATTACCTTGGTATAGTCCAGAAGGGCACCACCGTTTACATGTATAAAGATCATGAGCCTAATAACAATACGAGACCGTCCGAAGCCAAACAACAGGTTATAACGGATGATAACGGTGTAGCTGAATTCAGATTGAATTTTGCAAACCTGGATATTTTCGAATCCCAGACTTCTCTTTATTTCGCCGTATTTTATACGAATAATGACGGGGAAACGAGAGTTGCCGGAAGTACGGGTGTAACTGTTAAAAGGGACGAATCCAAAAATCTGGACCTGACGATTCCATTATAATTTCTTTTTACTGACATTGGTACATGCCATTTATACCGGATTTACCAATAAACAATATTATTTATTCTGTGTTATTTGACATATGATAAAACGGGCCATATTTTTATTGGGAGCGATAGTATTGCTATTTAATAATCATGTGTTTTCGCAATGGACTCCTGATATTTTAGGTGATCGATTCCAGCAGATGGAAATTTATATGCCGGATGATTACGAAGGTAAAGTAAAATGTGTATTGATACGTCGATTACCGGAAAATCCTACTGATAAAGCAGTTTTATATATACATGGTTTCAGTGATTATTTTTTCCATACCGAACAGGCTTCTCGTTTTAATGAGGAAGGATACGCTTTCTATGCCGTAGATTTACGTAAATACGGAAGATCTTATATGGATCACCAGAAAATGGGAAACCTCAAAAATATTGAAGAATATTACGAAGATATCGATTCCTGCTTAGCCATCATCCTGAATAACGGATACTCCACGATTATTTTGGCGGCCCACTCTACCGGCGGCTTAATCGGTTCTTTATATGCACATGATAAAAGAGATCATTTTCCCGTAAACGGAATGATTTTAAACAGTCCTTTTCTGGATATGAATTTCAATTCTTTCAAAGAAAAGATAGGAGTACCCGTAGTAGCAACGATCGGGGCTGTATTCCCCAATATCGGGCTGGAATCAGGAGATAATTCATTTTATGGTGAAAGCCTGCATCAAAATTATCAGGGAGAATGGGACTATAACCTGGAATGGAAACCGTGCAAATCGATTCCTGTAAGTTTTGGTTGGACAAGAGCTATTCACAGAGGCCATAAAAAATTGCAAAAAGGTCTGGATATCCCCTGCCCCGTTTTAGTCATGCACTCTGATAAGTCGGTTTACGGTGATGAATGGTCGGAGGATTTTACGAGGGGAGATGCCGTTCTCGATGTGGAAGATATCCATTCCTATGCTCCGTATCTGGGAAAGAATGTAACCGTAGAAGTTATTAATGACGGCTTGCATGACCTGGTTTTATCAAAAAAAGAAGTGAGGGACAATGTTTACCAAACTATTTTTTCATGGCTGAAAATGAATAACTTATAATATATCTATCCATTGGAAAATAAAATTCGGATTTAATTAGTTATATAGAGAACACGACATAAACAGAAATAATGGACACTATTGAATTAGAAGTAGCTGATATTCGAAATGCGGAAAACCCAAGTGAAGCCTATGCACTAATATTAAAAGAAAAAAAAGGGGAAAAACTTCTCCCTGTTATGATCGGGTGGAGTGAAGCCAGATCTTTGGTGCTGGCGATGAACAAAGCTACTTCCCGGAGACCAACCCCGCATGATTTATTTAAGTCTCTGGGCGATGCGACGGGATATATACTCACTTCCATTTTTATCTACAAATTCAAAGACGGGGTTTACTATACTTATCTCCGTATGACAAATAATGAAAATAATATAGAAATTGATTCCAGGACCTCTGACGCTGTTACACTTGCCTTAAATTACCGCGTGCCGATTTTCATCGACGGCGATTTATTGGAACATAATGGCCTTACTCCTGACAAATCCGGTAATGATGAAACGGATTTTCCTTACATGACCGAAGATGAGATTATCAATGAGGAATTATATATTAATCAGCAATTAGCTGAAATGACGGATGATGAGTTGGATATTTTATTGGAAGGGGCTATTGAAAGCGAAGATTTTGAACTCGCATCAAAAATCCATATCGAGATCGAAAAAAGAAGAATATAACCTGTCAGTATTTTCATCCTGACTATATCTTTTTCTGTATAAAAAAGGTAAATTGTTTATCTATTTTGCGGTTTCTGTTATATAAAGCCAGAACGATGTAATAAACAGCAAGGGATGAAATAGACACAAGAAAACCCAAAAGTTCATTTCCGGTTAAGGAAACAACAAGAAACAAAGCGATCATAAGGAGCAAAAATGGCACCAAATAAGCCATGATGAGTGCTTTTTTACCCAAACGTTCCTGCATATGGATAGTAACATGGTCTCCTACGGAGAAAATTTCATTTCCAATGTTAGTAATTTCCAACATTTCTTTTTTTCCCTGAAACATACAGGCGGATTTGGCATGGCAATTGCTGCAGGCGCTGTGAACAGTCATTTCCACTAATATCACATTTTCACCAGTAGCCTTTACGATACCGTCATTACAAACCGTTTGTTGATTTTTCTCCATAATTTTAAAGCAAAAAGCCGCTCTATGAGCGGCCTTTCTAATCAAACATTATTATAACAAAAAACATTATGCTTCTGTTTTTTCCTCAGGAACTACTGAAACGAAAGATTTGCCTCCGGCTTTCTTTTTAAAGACAACAGTTCCGTCTACAAGTGAAAATAAAGTATGGTCTTTGCCCATTCCAACATTTAAACCGGGATTATGAACAGTACCTCTCTGACGAATGATAATATTTCCGGCTTTTGCAAATTGTCCGCCAAATATTTTAACGCCTAATCGTTTACTTTCGGATTCACGACCGTTTTGTGAACTACCGACACCTTTTTTATGTGCCATAATGATCTATTTTTATTCGTTATTACTCTGATTAAAATTTGATGTCATCAATTTTAATGGCTGTAAGATATTGTCTGTGGCCATTTAATTTTTGATATCCTTTTCTTCTTTTCTTTTTGAAAACAAGAACTTTATCTCCTTTTAGATGATTGAGAACGGTAGCGGTTACCTCAGCACCCTGAACGGTAGGTTCACCCACTTTTACAGAACCGTCATTGTCAACCAACATAACGCGGTCGAATTTTACCTGCGACCCTTCTTCAGCTTTTAGGCGATGAACAAAGACTTTGCGGTCTTTTTCAATCTTAAATTGTTGCCCTGCTATTTCTACGATTGCGTACATTGTAATGTAATTTATTTAGTTAAAAAATTTTGAGGTGCAAAAATATAAAAATAAATGATACATTCGTTTCAAAAAAAATAATTTTACTTAAACATTTTCGTTTATTAATTGTCTTTACTTTGTTTCTACCTATTAATATATCAAGACATGAAGGCAAAAAATGTTTTTAAGTTATTGCTATTGAACGTTTTAATCATTTCCACTAACATTTCATGTGCTCAACCCGCCCCATCTGGTGAACCTCCGAAAAATATTACAGTACAATCCAATTATGTAGATTTGACCTATGCAGCTGAGCAAACAGTAAATGCTGTTGTGCATATAAAAACGGAATTTATGAGAAAAAATTCCGTATGGGATGAATATTTCGGAGAAGATTTCGGGAGATTATTGGAAGAGTTATGGGGTTCCCGGTCTTCCCAATACCCGGTCATGGCTACAGGCTCCGGAGTAATTATTGATCCGACGGGTTACATTGTTACCAATAACCATGTGGTGCAGGAAGCGAACCAGATAACGGTTACCCTTAATAACAAGCGGGAATATGAAGCCACCGTAGTGGGAACAGATCCGCAAACTGATCTCGCCCTCATTAAAATAGACGCGCAGAATCTTCCTTATTTGGTATTTGCTAATTCGGATGAGGTTCGTGTGGGTGAATGGGTATTGGCCGTGGGTAATCCTTTTAACCTGAATTCAACGGTAACTGCCGGAATTGTGAGTGCTAAAGCCAGGAACCTGAATATTCTGGGAGACCAAAGTTCTATCGAGTCATTTATCCAAACCGATGCTGCCGTAAATAAAGGAAACAGCGGTGGCGCATTGGTTAACGCAGCAGGTGACCTGATCGGAATCAACTCCGCTATTGCGTCCGGAAACGGATATTTTACCGGTTACTCATTTGCAGTACCTTCCAACATAGCCAAAAAAATAGTAAATGACCTAAAAGAATTCGGCATCGTTAAAAGAGCTTACCTGGGGGTATTTGCCCATGAGGTAAACAATAAAATGGCCGAAGAACTGAATATGAATGAAATTAAAGGAATATATATCGTGGAACTAGTAGAAGACGGATCGGCAAAAGCCGGTGGATTACAGGTGGGCGATATTATTCTGGACATCAATAACCACGATGTAAACTCCATGTCCGAATTGCGGGAAGTATTAACCCAATATTCTCCTGGAGATAAGGTGACCGTGAACTATCTGAGAAAAAACAGTGAACGGAAAACCGAAATAGTATTAAAATAATTTATGCATTAATAAATACCAATGAGACAATTAAAAATTTCAAAATCCATTACCAACAGAGATACTGCTTCGTTGGACCGCTACCTGGCTGATATCGGTAAAGAACCGATGATATCCGCCGAAGAAGAGGTGGAGCTGGCGAGAAGAATCAAAGCGGGTGATATGGCAGCATTGGAAAAACTAACGATTACCAACCTTCGTTTTGTGGTTTCCGTTGCCAAGCAGTATCAAAACCAGGGTATTTCCCTGCAGGATCTTATAAATGAAGGAAATGTGGGTTTGATTAAAGCTGCAAAACGTTTTGACGAAACCAGAGGTTTCAAATTTATTTCGTACGCTGTTTGGTGGATACGCCAGGCTATTCTACAGGCTATCGCCGATCAGTCCAGGATCGTAAGATTACCTCTCAACCAGGTCGGGACAATCAACCGGCTAAAAAAAGAAATCGCCAAACTTGAACAGGATCTGCAACGCGTTCCTACCGTGGAAGAAATTTCGGAAGCGGTCGATCTTCCTGTCTACAAAGTGGCCGAGATCCTAAAAATGAACAACCATCCCCAATCTATCGATTCTCCCATTTCTCCTGATGAAGAAACCAAATTTATCGACACCTTTATCTTTGAAAATGACGAGGATACGGATACTTTACTGATGAAAGAATCTCTTTCTTCGGAAATCAATGACGTACTCTCCACCCTAACCGAGAAAGAAAGTGAAATCATAAAGCTTTTTTACGGTATCGGCAGTTCTCACGAATATACGCTTGACGAAATCGGGGATATCTATGACCTTTCCCGCGAAAGGGTTAGGCAGATAAAAGAAAGAGCGTTAAAACGACTGCGTCAGGAATCGAAAAATAAAAAATTAAAAATGTATCTCTAAAACAATATTTTTGTATTTTTGCGTGCGTAAGAAATATATGGAATACAAATCAAAATTTAAGCATCAAAAATTATGAAAAAATTATTAATGATCGTCGTTGCGGGACTTTTTGTTTTCAGTTCCTGCGGAAATAACAAAACTGCTGAAACCGTAACTACCGAAACCACTGTACAGGAAGAATGTACACAAGGTGAAAAAGGATGTTGCAAAGAGATGACCGAAGAGCAGAAAGCCGACATGGAAGCCTGGAAAAACTGGGATAACCAAACAGCTGAAAAAAAACAGGAACTCCTTGCTAAAAGAAAAGAAATGATCGATCAGAAAATGGCTGAAAAAGGGGAATGCCAAAAAGAAGAGTGTTCGGAAGAATGCAAAACCAGAAATGCTGAGTTAAAAGCAAAAATGGACAATTGGGCTAACCTTACCATGGACGAGCAAAAAGCTTTAGTAGATGGTTTCGGCGGCGGATGTAACAAAGACGGAGGTTGTAAACACGGAGCGTAATTACATACGACATTAAATATGAAAAAAGAGTGAAAGTTAACTTTCACTCTTTTTTTGTTTAGATTCCAATCATTCATTGGTAAAAATATTATTTTTGCATAAAATTCCCACTAATGAATAAATTTGTTTCCCTCTGTTTTATCTTCATTTTTTGTATAATCTCTTCCCTTTTTGGTCAGGAAGGCACTATCAAAGGATTCGTATATGATAATGACAATGGAGAGCCGGTAAGCTATGGAACACTCCAATTACAGGGTACTCAATTTGGAGCTATATCCGATCATAACGGTTCTTTCATCATAAGCAAAATTCCTGCGGGGGAATATGTGCTTCGGATCACGATGGTGGGTTTTGATAATTTTTTGGATACCGTAACTGTCAAAAGCGGCGGTACCCTAACCAAAAGATATTATATATCCCGTTCTCCCTATTCTCTTTCGGCAATAGAAGTAACCGCTGAAAGTTATCGGCAAATACAGGAAACACGTACTTCCGTGATCAGTGTTTCACCCAAAGAGATCGCCAGGATGCCTTCTATTGGTGGACAACCTGATTTCGCACAATATCTGCAGATACTTCCCGGAGTAGTTTCAACTGGTGACCAGGGCGGACAATTATATATCCGTGGAGGGACTCCCGTACAAAACCTTTTATTAATGGACGGAATGGCCATTTTCAATCCTTTTCATTCCATCGGTCTTTTTTCTGTTTTCGATACCGATATTATGAGTAGCGCAGATGTTTACACCGGAGGATTCGGAGCGGAATTCGGCGGCAGGATGTCTTCGGTAATGGACATAAAAACAAGGGATGGAAACAGGAAACAGCTGTCGGGAAAAGTAGATGTAAATACCTTCGGGGCCAAAATCCTTCTTGAAGGACCTTTTATTAAACTTAAACCTAATCGTAAAACTACACTGAGTTATCTTTTTACGGCAAAAGGATCATATCTGGAACAATCATCCAAGATTTTTTATCCCTACACCAACACTTTACCTTATAGTTATTTGGATTTTTACGGTAAAATATCGCTTAACACTTTTAACGGTACTAAATTAAATTTTTTCGGATTTAATTTTGATGATATTATGAATTACAGCGATATAGCTACTTATCAATGGAAAAACTGGGGTATAGGTACCAATTTCCTCATTATCCCGGGTGAAGTACCGACTACGATCGAAGGGACGGTTTCGTATTCAAATTATCATATCGGATTGGATGAAAAAACAAATTCCAACACCCTTTTGCGGGAAAGTACGATACACGGATTTACAGCAAGCCTGAAATTCAATTATTTTTTCGGCAGAAGCGTCATCAATGCCGGATTTGATCTTTTAGGGTATTCTACTTTCGATTCCCAGATAAAGAATAGCGAGGACAATACTTCCGATTTAGGTATTTTTGTCAAATACAAATATAATCTAAAGGATATATTGCTGATTGAGCCCAGTTTCCGGCTTCAATCTTACTTCTCGCTGGGCGCAACTTCCCCTGAACCCCGATTGGCTTTAAAATATAATGTTACCCGCAAAATAAGACTTAAAGTAGCCGGAGGATTGTATTCCCAGAATTACGTATCCGTATCCTCAGACAGGGATGTGGTAAACCTTTTCAACGGATTTCTCTCCAGTCCTCTTTTGGCCAATCTCCCGCTATATCCCGGAGATACAAAAAACAATACACTACAAAAATCCCAACATATTATTCTCGGTTTGGAACTCGATGTTATTCCCAGGATATCCTTAAACATAGAAGGTTATTTTAAGAACTTCTCCACCATCATATCTGCCAACCGGTACAAAATGTACCCTGATGACCAAAATTATACAGAAATCGAAGACATTAAGAAAAAAGAGTTCCTTTGGGAAGACGGATTCGCCTACGGAGGTGATATCACTTTCAAGTACGAACATAAAGGCTGGTATGCCTGGGTCGTTTACTCTTTAGGATGGGTTCAAAGAAGCGACGGGATTGTTGAATATTCTCCTCACTTTGACAGGCGCCACAATGTGAACATCCTGCTTTCTTATGCTTTCGGTAAAAGATCTTCATGGGCGGTGGATGTACGCTGGAATTACGGCAGCGGTTTCCCGTTTACCAAAACCAAGGCTTTTTATCCACATTATACACCGGGCAGTATCAGTGACGATTATATCAGCTCAAATGAAACACTTTCCTTCCTTCTGTCGTCCGATCTCAACGGCGGCAGGCTTCCCAGTTACCATCGGTTAGATATAAGCTTAAAAAAGAAATTTCACCTCGGAGAAAGACATACTATAGATGTCAGCCTTTCCGCTACGAATGTTTATAACCAAAAGAATATTTTCTATATCAACCGTACCACAAACGATATTATATACCAATTGCCTTTTTTGTATAATTTCGGATTATCGTGGAGTTTCTGATAATTGATACTGATTATAGTGAAAGATACACTTTAATTTGTCGTTACCGGCAATATCCCTGGGCAGGATAAAATGGGTGCGGAAACCCGGATAGGAACTCCGCCTTCCTTCGGTAAGGTCAATACCGGCATTCTTATAGACAAAATAGATCAATTCCGTGCAATACATTTCTGCAGAATCTTCCAGATTATACCGGTGATCAAATAAGATCTTTCTTTCCAGTAATTCCCGGGCTTTTGAGGCGGCTTTAAAGGATATCGAATTGACCGTATCATACCTGAAAATAGCACCGGACAAGGATTTTCCCGGCGCAAAAAACTGGGCAACGGTTTCTTTTTTTATTCTTTCTTCCGGATGATCGTGATCGGTTTCACCAGGCACCACGTGGATTACTTTCCATCCATCCGTATCTTTCACAATGATACCAACATGGGAATATATACCGTCTTTATCGGCCGCTAATACGACCCGGCTTGTTAAGCCTTGTCCTCTCCTGAATATAAGATCTCCTTCTTCGAGGATATCCGGTATTTCCGGAACCATACCGGGAATATCGGATTTACATGAGGTCAGGAAAAAAATAATTCCAAAAAAAAAAATTAAATTTCTTCTATTTGGAAGAAAGGTCGATTTTCCATTCACCATTATCTTTGAGCAATTGGTAATTCTCAATTTCTTCCGTATTGTCTTTATAATAAATCTTGGCAACAACAGTAGCTTTTTCAAAGCCTTGTCCTGTATTTTCCTGCACGGTTTCAGACTCAATCACATATTTTTCAATCCCGCTGGTTTTTTCATAACCGGCTTTCATTTTGGCTGCCAAAGCATCTATTTCCGATTGTTGAGCTTCTTCCTCAATATAGAAACATTTGACCGCTTTATCAAATTTCTCAGATTTAACGTAGTCCAAATACTTCTCCACGGTACCTTTCGGTGTATTGGAAGATTTCGAACACGCACCCAGTAAAATAATGCATAAAGCAATTGATAAGATGTGTAATTTTTTCATTGCGTTTCTTTTTGTTATTTCAATTTTTAAAATACTTTCAGAAGAATTAATGCTTTTTCACGTGGAACACACTGTCACCAATTAACTGGTAAGGTTTATCGATATTTTGTAATAAATCTATATAATTTGTTTTGGCAGTTTCCGGAAGTTTAATCGTATACCTCGCAGGGTTTAAAGTAAGCTTTGTACTTCTCATCCACGGATTTAAAGTTTTAAGTTCTCTGTAAGTAATATTTTTATCCATGGCAAATTGATAAAGATCCGGAATGGATGCGGTCACTTTGTGTTCATACACCGGTACCGGATAATATAAATCTGCCTTGGTTAATTTAACACCGTATTGTTGTGGATGTTCAAAAACCAATTTATATGCAAGTATCCGGTAAATATACCGTGCGGTTTCCTGATTGAGATAAAGATCCCAATACGAATAAATCTGCTGACTATCCATACTCCTCTTCACCCCTGCTTCACCCATGTTATAAGCAGCGGCAGCCATTGTCCAGCTGCCCAGTCTCTTTTTTGCATCTTTCAAATACTGGCATGCGGCACGGGTGGATTTTTCCAGATCATATCGCTCATCAACTTCTTCATTAATAATCAGTCCGTAACTTTTGCCTGTAGAAGCCAGGAATTGCCAGTATCCTGCTGCTTTAGCGGGGGAAACGACATTTTCTAATCCGCTTTCCGCTACACAGAGATATTTAAAATCTTCCGGGACTCCTTCTTCATTTAAAATTTTTTCTATTACCGGAAAAAACCGTGGAGAACGTTTGATCGTTTGCAAGGTTCTTGAATGTTGGTAACAGGTAATGATTAATTCTTTATCCAGATTTTCCCTGACCCAATAAACATCCAATGGTACAGGTTCTTCTGCAAATGAAATGGAAACGGGAATATAAGGAGATGCCAGAATATTGTGATAATAGTCTGGAATATTCTCAATATTCCGGGTTTTCTCTTTTCCTTCGAAAGCAAAACATCCAACGACAAAACATATGATTATGGTTGTAATACCGATCAATATCGAATTTCTGAGGGTTTTATTCATAGTAGTGGTAAAATTATAGTAGTTCTATTGGTCTAAAACTATTGTCATCCTGAAAGAAAATGAAAAACCTGATCATTAAATATTAAGATTTCTCACTGCGTTCAGAATGACAATACAGTTTGTAATTCAAATAATATCTTATTAAAAGATCTTTTTATAGAACTTTTAGAAAGGCTTATTTATTTTGTTAATCTATGTTATTTATCTTTTTGGATATTGGGCAGCTCAAGACCATATTTTTTCCTTCTGTCTTCTATCTTGAGCCAAATACCTAATATGAAAGCTAAAATTCCGAGACTTGCGAAAATAAGCATGGGTGTACGGTAATTGTAAACCGCATCACCTTGTACCTCTTCTAATTGGGCCAGTTTGTAATCCAAAGAGTCAGCAACCGTATTGATACTATAACCCGCAAGATTTTGATCTGTGTAGTTCCGCAATAGAGAATCCCGATGGAAAGCTTTTATTTTGGCCACATCTTCCCTCATACTACCAATTAAACTGTCACGGGTGCCGGCATTATAGTAATACAGATCTAATCGCTGCATTTTGTTATCCATAGATACGGTCACATCACCCACATATTTGCTGATCATGGCCTCATTTTTATGAGTTAAGGAAAAATCTGCCGTTACAAACTCATTATTAAACCGGCTTAACTGGTTATCTGCAAGATAGTATACACTGTCCAGTTTTTGCCTTTCCATATTTATACTTTCCATATTATCTCTTATATCTTTGATCCGCTCACTCATTCCCGGATTGGAATTGTCCAGAGAAGCTCCGATAATCATCGGAAATGCAAGTAATCCTATATTTTGTATCCAAAAGATAACGGAATAAGCTGATCCCAAATACCTGTTTTCGACCAGTTTCGGTACTGAGGGCCATAAAGCGGCCGGGACAAGTGAAAAGCTGACTCCCAATACGATAATCGCAGTGTAAGCAATAAATTTAGTGAAGTAAGCGGCGGGGACCAAAGCAAAGATAAGATGGCAAAAACACATTAAAACGGCACCAATAATCAACATGGTAGCTCCTTTTCCCTTGTTATCCAGAAAAGCACCCAAAAGAGGAGTAAGGATCATGGCTCCGATAGGAAACCATGAGAAAATATCACTAGCTTCCGTACTGGAAATATGTAAACGGCTTTCCAGCATATTGGCGGCAAACTTCTGGAAAGGAAATATGGCAGAATAATATAAGACACATAATCCGGCTACCAACAGGAATGTTTTACTGGTGAATAGTTTTCCGATATCTCTTATTTTGAACGGGTCATCAGGTTCCAATCCGCTTTCACCCATTTGTTTATCCAGTTTTTTATCCATGATGCAATAAACAATAAAGCTTATCGCCCCGATCAATAATAAGATCAAACAAAATAATACGGGAGCGCTTACGGATGAAAATTTTTCCGCAATACGGGGAGAAATACGGAAAACCGCAAAAACACCCAAACGGGCGATAGCCATTTCAATACCCATCGCTAAAGCTAATTCTTTACCTTTAAACCATTTTACAATAGCCTTGGAAACAGTGATACCTGCCATTTCCACACCACAGCCAAAGATCATAAATCCTAAAGATGCTAATTTGGTAGAAGAAGGTAAGGTGAAAAAGAAATTATTCAATAAATTTTGTAAACGGGGCCAATTATCGATAATAACAGGTTCCGTTTGGAAAGCATGTTCAATACCGCTCCCGACAAAACCTTCACTTACGGCAAAATATTTGATACTGGCTCCTACTACCATAACAACCGCGGATAAAATAGCCGTAAACCGGATGCCCATTTTATCTAAAATAATTCCGGCGAAAATGAGGAAGAAAGCAAATACATTCAAAAAATATTCCGATCCTGTGAAAACTCCGTAATTACTGGAAGTCCAGCCATATTGTGTTTCCAACATAGATTTCAACGGTGACAGGACATCCACAAACATATAGGCAAAAAACATCATCAATGCCAGTAATATCAAAGCTGTCCAACGTGCTACAGGTGAATCTTTAAGTAACTGATGTACCTTCTGTGTCATAATAAAATAATTTTAATTCATAATTTTGTAAATAGTAGAGGGTTATTCCTGCGGATGTTTTCTCTTTTTGAAAGCACTTTTAAGAAGATCAAAAGTAACATAACCAAATAAAATGCCCCATAAAGAAATAATAAGAATATTATTTTTTAAAATACTCTCACTAAACTGACCCGATTTAAGCCAATAAATTAAAGAAAAAGACCAACCCAGAAAAATTCCCAGAATATGTAACCAGGAAAAATTTTTCTTTATAAACCTGTTCGTTTTCTCATTCATCTTGTAAAGCCTTATAATACTGATAATCAAAAAATTTATTTCTTACATTACGGACTATATCTTCTTGAGACCATTTGATAAGATCGTAATAACTGAATCTGCAAAAGACCATAAATTCCATTAACTCATCCCCTTTCAGACCGGTTATCTCCGAAACTATTTCCCTGTTGTATTTTAACGGTAATTTTTCCACCTCATCCTCATATTCCACCATTTCATTATATAACTGCTTGGCTTTTACTTTTTTGCTAAAAGTGTTGTATAAATAAGTAATAGGACTTGCAGCCGGAGTATTCCTTAATAAATTGGGCCCTTTATTTTCGTATTCAATATCCATTTTTTCCTGGTCCGATAATTCTATACCCTCTATCCTCTTATAAATTTCCGGTAATTTTATATTGGAAAGGTCTCTTTTAAAACCTTCATAGCTTGGATTTAAGGCATGTACATTTACTTCTTTAAGAAGTATGGCCTTATAAAAAAGAAAATATTCGTTTAATCTGTTCCTTATTTCATTTTCCGATAATACGACTACAATTTGCCGGTAAATAGATTTAGATATAATTAAAGTATCATTAGCCCTTGCTCTAATGGTAAAATTACCACTTTCGTCGGTAAAAGCATACTCTTTGGAATTAAAATTATATATACTGGCATCAGCTATGGGTACATAAGTAACTCCGTCATATACGCGTGATCCGTATTCAGTTCTTTGTGAATAAATGAAATTACAGGAAAGCACCGCTAAAAGAAAAACTATTGTTTTTTTCATAATGCAAATTTACACTTTTCGATTAATAATATCTTTTTTTTCTCTTTTAAAAAATAAAGAAAGAAGAATATGATAAAAGGAATAAGAGATGTTAATGTGGTTGATAACTTTTAAATTTTAGTTCTTTTATTACTTATCCTTTTTTTTCAACAGGAAATAAACAGGCAAAAAGATATAACGCCTTAAAGGTCACGGCAGTTTAATAAGGATAAAATTAAGGTAACAATTAAATGTGCAAAAATAAAATTGTTCTTTTTGTTGATAAAGTACAGGATAAGTGATTCAAATTTTACCTTTTGCTGTTCATTTTTAATTTTAATTTATTTATCCACAACCTGTCAACAATAAAAAGAGTAAGAATTGCCGTTATTGACATGAGTAATGAACAGTCGTTGTTATATTACTTATTTTCAAAACAATAAAAGTCGTGTAATAAAGTTAAATATTGTAGTATAAAAAGCTTTTTTAGCGTATAATTTAATTTTAGTATATTTGCAGGTTTTGAAAAAAAGTTATTATGAAACTATTGATTGCTAGCGACCATGCCGGATTTGAATTGAAAGAGAAAATTAAGAATTATTTCAGGGATGAGATAACATGGGAAGATTTTGGAACAAACTCCTTGGAAAGCGTTGATTACCCGGATTGTATCCATCCTCTCGCGGAGAAAATTTCTCAAAGTCCAGGTGAAAAAGGAATTATTTTATGTGGTTCGGGTAATGGTGTAGCCATGACTGCGAATAAACATCCCAATGTAAGAGCAGCGGTTTGTTGGGAAAGGGAGTTGGCCGAGCTTGCAAGAAAACACAATGACGCGAATGTTTTATCAATACCGGCACGGTTCGTTACCGAAAACTCAGCAATGGAAATAGTGAAGGGCTTTATTAGTACCGGATTTGAAGGAGGAAGGCATCAAAAGAGAGTGGAAAAAATAAATATTCCCGGATAAAAATCATCCTATGTCTAAAGATATCCAATTTATAAAGACCAGATCTAATTTTATCCGTTACTCATTCATTGAGGAAATGGAAAAACATCTCTTAGCCTTTGAAACAGCCTTGGTTTCACATAATATTAAGGTTCAGTGGGTTGTGAATGAACAGGCGCTTACGGAAACCATTTTTTCAATGTTACCTAAGCAGCATTATAATAAAATATGTTTCGATTTCAAACATATACCTGAATCAATGGAACAATCTTTTCCTTTAGTTCAAATTATAAAGGTGGAAGATTTCGAGAATAATCTGGATAACGCGGATTTTTTATTTGTTGAAGCAGATTTTGGAATTGTAGAAAATGGTTCCGTTATATTTTTGGATAAAGCAAGCAAAAATTGTTTTAATAAGGTTAATAACTTATTCATTCTTTTGGATTTGAATAAGTTACTGGTAAAACAAAATGATCTGGATACGATACTGGCTTTAAAATACCAGGATAATCCCGGAGGAACATTCCCGTCGGATATGAAAATTATCAATTCTCCATACCAAAGAGTTATCAATGAAACCTTTGCTTTAAGCGATAGTGATAACCTGAGAAGGGAAAATGTGAACATTACACTTTTTTTGTACGACAATGGAATATCCAAGATATTGGAAAACAATTTATTGAGAGAATCGTTATTTTGTATAGATTGTGGAAAATGTGCCACAGTTTGTCCGGTTTATAAAGAAACCGGACAGTTCACACCGATCGATTTGATTAAATATAATTGTTTCGATGAGAATCTAAGAAACCAGAATATTTTTGAAAATACTACTTTATGCGGTAACTGCGAAGAGGTTTGTCCGGTACAGATACCGATGACGGATCTGTTGATTGCAGAAATGGAAATGGCAAATTATAAAGTTTCCCGTGAGAAAACCATTGATTATATGAAGATTTTCGCTAAAAGAAGTCGTATGAATAAAATCAATAATAAAATGCGGCGTTATCTTTTCGTACGTAAATATTTTGGGAAAAATAAAAAACTAAGTGCATATTTCAACGCTCAAAAAGATCCTTTTTTTAATATTACTTACACTACCCCTTCTTAAAAGTTGTTATGATGAAAGATAAGCTTCAGGAATTGAACGATAAGATCCGAGAGTTTGTAAGGAAATATTATCTGAATAAACTCTTGAAAGGTGCTATTTTATTTGTAGCCATAACTTTGGTTACATTTATATTATTTGCACTGCTCGAGAATTTCACTTATCTCAACAGCACAGGACGTTCAATACTCTTCTATTCTTATTTGGGTTTGTTTGCTTTAACATTTATTTTCTACATATTAATACCGTTGTTAAAAATTGGAGGGCTGGGCAAACAGATATCTAAAGAGCAGGTCGCGAAATTGGTAGGTGAACATTTTACAGAAATTGATGATAAATTCCTCAACATTATACAACTGGAAAATCAATTATCGCAAAATGAATTTAAAAGCTTGGATCTTTTAATTGCCGCTATTGATACCAAAATTGATGAAATAAAGCCTTTTCCCTTTATTAAAGCCATACCTTTCAAAAAAACTTTACGCTATCTTAAATGGGCTTTAATTCCGGTTTTGGTATTTGTACTGGTTTTTTCCGTTAACAGTGAAGTTTTTACGGAACCGGCCAAAAGAATTGTAAATTACCAGCAATTTTATGAAAAACCGGCTCCTTATACTTTTGAAATTTTAAATAATCAGCTTACGGCTTTTCAAAATGAAGATTTTATTTTAGAATTAAAGGTGTTAGGAGAGGAAGTTCCTAATGAGGTTTACGTCACTTATGGAAACAAGAGTTTTAAGTGCCATAAAGTTTCCAATACCGAATTTACCTATTCTTTTACTAAAATTCAGAAAAATACGGACTTTCAAATAAATACGGATGAAACTACTTCCCGTATTTATACTATCCAGGTCCTACCAAAGCCTGTAACGATAAGTTATATAATGGAACTACATTATCCGGCTTACCTGAATAAAAATACGGATGTCATAGATAATAGCGGTGATGCTACGGTTCCGGAGGGAACTACCGTTACCTGGAAATTTTATACCAGAAACACCGATACCGTAAATTTTATATATCAGGATAGGGTCCAATACCTTATTCCTCAGGATGATCATTCTTCCTTTTCCTTACAGGCCAGAAATGATTTTGATTACGCTATCGTTAACCGGAACAGCTATATTATTGCACGCGATACACTTAAACACGCTATTCATGTGGTAAAAGACCAGTATCCGGAAATTTATGTTGAGAGTCAGCGGGATTCGATACTTGAACGAATTTACTTCAAAGGCAATATTAAGGATGATTATGGATTCCATGACCTTAAATTCGTTTATTCTAAGTTTGATGATAAAGGTAATCTTCTGGAGGCTGATCAAAAAGTTGATATTCAGATTAATAGAACCAATACCATACAAGATTTCTATTATTATTTCGACAGTGGTATTTTGCAAATGGAACCCGGATATAAGGTGGAATATTATTTTGAAGTACGGGATAATGACGTCATAAATGGATATAAAACCACTAAATCTTCCATGTTTACCTATCGAATCAAAACCATGGAGGAAATTGACAAAGAAATGAATTCCAACAATTCCCAGGCGAAAGCTGATATGGATGAGATGCTGAAGGAATCTTCCGATCTGATTAAAGAGATCGAAAAGCTTAATCAGCAACTCATGCAGAATAATAATCCGTCATGGCAGGATAAAAAGAAAATGGAAACACTGCTGCAACAATACCAGGAATTGAAGGCCAAGCTGGATGAAATAAAAGATAAACAAAACCAGCAGAACCAGATGGAGGAACAATTTAAAAATTTGACACCCGAAATCCTGGATAAACAAAGGGAACTGCAAAAACGGATGGAACAGATCCTGACGGATGAAATGAAAGAAATGATGGAGAAGATCCAGGAAATGATGAACCAGTTGAATAAAGAACAAATGCAGGACGCCATGGAGAGGATGAAGACCAGTGCCGAGGATATAAACAAATCCCTGGATCAACAATTACAGCTCTTCAAACAACTGGAATACGAGAAAAAAGTTAATGATATAATCGACAAGACAAAACAGCTTTCCGCGGAAGAAGAAATGCTCTCGAAGGAATCCCAGCAACGTAATATAGACCGGGAAAATCTGGTTCAAAAACAGGAGGAAATAGAGAAAAAATTCCAGCAACTTCGTCAGGATATCAAAGAATTGGATCAGTTAAATAAAGAATTGGAAGATCCCAATAAGATGAGCAATACGGATGAGTTGCAGAAACAGATCGAGCAGGCCATGCAGGAAAGTAAAGAATCCCTGAAAAAAAACAATAGGAGTAAGGCTGCCGATAAACAAAAAGAGAGTGCTGAAAAAATGGAAGAACTGGCCGATCAGATGGAAAACGACATGCTGGACAGCCAGGAGGAAGATCTTGCGGAAGATATTGAAACGTTACGGCAAATTTTGGATAATCTTGTAAGGATTTCTTTCAATCAGGAATCTACTTTGGTTAAAGCCAGAAGTATAAATTCCCGCTCCTCCCAATTAACCGACGTCATAAGGGACCAGCATATGATACGGGAACATTTTAAGTTGATTGATGATTCGTTGAATGCATTGGCCAGACGTCAGGTACAGGTTAAACCGTTTATACAAAAAGAAGTTACCAAAATCAATGATTACTTGGAAAAGAGCCAGGTAAATATTAATGATAGGAGATTACCGCAAGCAGCGTCTAATCAACAATTCGCTCTTACCTCCATGAACAATCTGGCTCTGATGTTGGCGGAATCCATGAAAGAGATGAAAAACCAGATGAAGCAGACCCAAAATTGTAAAAATAGCAAGAACAGTAAAAGTGGAAATAATTCCTGCAGTAATCCGGGACAAGGTAAGAAGTCTAAAACAGCCCGGGAGTTGCAGCAACAGCTTAACCGGCAGATGGAAGCTTTAAAAAGATCTATGGAGAATGAAGGTCAGAAAAATGAAGGACAATCCGGTAAACCCGGAGGCCAGGACGGTATGAGCGAACAATTGGCCAAGATGGCTGCCCAACAGGAAGCAATAAGGAAAATGATGCAGGACCTGCAAAGTGAATTAAAATCCCAGGATGGGGTAGGGGATAAAAGCCTGGATCAGCTGATCAGGGACATGGAAAAAACGGAAAAAGAATTAGTAAACAGAACTATTTCCCAGCAGACCATCAATCGCCAGAAAAATATTGAAACCCGTATGCTGGAAAGTGAAAAAGCACAGCAACAGCAGGAGAAAGAAGAAAAAAGAGAATCTACGGAAGGTCGTGATATAAGGAATATGAATCCACCTAAAGAATGGCAGGTTGATAAAGCAAATGAAAAACAAAATGAAATGTTGAAAACAGTTCCTGTCAATCTCAATTATTATTACAAAGAAAAGGTTAATCAGTATTTTTTTAATATAGAATAGTAGCGATGATCAAATACGAACTGGAAGCGCTTACGAAGGAGAATTTTTCACGTGAGGTTTTACAAGTGATTGAAAATATTTGTGAGGAATATGGCCTTGAGGATCATTTTGGAACCATTTCCACGGCTTTGATGGAGTTTGGATGTCTTTTATCCGATCATCTTGGTGAATCGACGCTCAATGCAGATTTTCTCATTCAAACAGGTGATTTATCTGTGACCTTTCATAGTCAGGATATGTCATTGGATTTTATTTATGATTATTTTGCAGATACCAATGTTCATAAAAATGATTCAGTATTTACTGTTACACTCTTAACGGATGAAATTGAATTTGATCAACAAAATCAGGATTTTACCCTTTTGTTTCACGTGAAACCATATATGAAAGAAATGATTGAGGGAAGAGAAAACATTACACATCATTTCTCCAAAAAATCTGACCTGGAAGAGAAAATTGATGATAAAATCAACAAATCGACTCACCAATAATTCTCATACTTAATATCCCATTCATAATTCACAACACTATATGATCGTATTCCAAAGTGAGACCAAATTCAAATTACCACAAAAAAAATTGCATTTATTGTGGTTGAAAAAAATTGTGGCAAATGAAAATAAGATATTAGGGGATATAAACTATATCTTCTGTGATGATGATTATCTGCTAAAGATCAATATAGAGTATCTGAATCATGATACTTATACCGACGTTATTACTTTTGATTACACAGAAAAAAATAAAATTTCCGGAGATATATTCATCAGTATACAACGAATAGAAGAAAATGCCAATACTTTTAATGTTTTGTTTGAAGAAGAATTATTACGGGTAATGTCTCATGGAATATTCCATCTTTGTGGTTATAACGATAAAACCAGTAATGAAGAAAAGATAATGCGGGAAAAAGAGGATATTGC
>CALECM010000072.1 GCA_937949745.1 uncultured Bacteroidales bacterium
AGAAGCCAATTCGCAAGTCAGAGGTATCATATTCAATAAGGTACGGTCATGACTTACTACGACCATGGTCGTATGGCTGCTTTCGATATATTCATAAAATTTATCCCTGCTTCTTGTATCCAGATGGTTCGTCGGCTCATCCATCAAAATAGTGGAAGGCTCATGAACCTGTAATCCTGCCAGTAATACTTTAGTCTTTTCTCCTCCGCTTAATTGCCGTATGGGTTTGTTTAGATCGATCCCGTCCAGTCCCCAGAAAGCCAGGGCTGTTTGCGCGCGTTCTTCGATATTCCAATCATCGCCAAGCAGATCGTAATATTCCTGGTTTATACTTCCTTCGAGGATTTTCCGCAAGGCATTCATTTTATTCTCAATACCGAGCGCTCCTTCGACAGTCAGATGGTCATATTGTCCGAAATGCTGGGGAACATAATAGGGAACTTCCTTACAGATAATTTCACCGGAAGATGGCTGTAATTTTCCTGCCATAATTTTAAGCAGGGTTGATTTACCCGATCCGTTATTCCCGATAAGCGATATTTTCTCATTTTCTTCCACGGAAAAATTAATATCTTCGAAAAGAAGCTGACGGTCAGGATGTATATAAGTTATATGTTGGATAATTATACTCATGATTCTAAGATTTTAAACCGGCGGAATTGATTGGATATCGCATCCGCAAAATAATGACAATAAAACCTTTTGCTCCGGAAAAAGGAGAAAATTCAAGGTTTATTTTCGGTTTGTCTTAGATTTTCATAAGAGTATTTGTTTTGGAAATGCAAAGATACAAAAAATTTCATTCCGTATCTCAGAACGTTCATGACAGGAAGGAATTACTGTCAATCAGAAAGAGAATTTTTCACTTTCCAAAGCCTTATTTTTACTGATATTAAGTAATATCCCGATCATCATACCGGAAAAGAGCAGCGAAGCACCTCCACGGCTTATCAAAGGTAAAGTCTGTCCGGTTGCCGGTAGCAATTCACAGTTTACTCCGATATGGACCAGGGCCTGGCAGGTAAACCAGAATCCTATACCGACGGCAAGTACACGTCCGAAAAATCCGTCGCTCTTTCTCGCGATCTGCATGGTCCGGAAAAACAGGATCAGGTAAAGTAATATGATGATTACTCCGCCGACGATGCCGACTTCTTCCACAACAGTGGAGTAAACAAAATCGGTATCTTTTTGCGCCAGGGTCTTTTTAATCACGCCTTGTCCGGGACCGGCAGGGATCCAGGTTGAACGGGCGATGGCGGCCTTGGCCAGGGTCATCTGTCTCCCGTAATCCGTCATTTCCCTGGAAACAGCCTGTTGTTTTTGCTCTCCTTTCACTACGGACATATAATATGCGATCCTGTTCTTTCCCGTACCGCTACGTCCGATATCCAGTGATAGGAAAGTGATTCCTCCGATCGCGAAAGCGGTAACTAATATAACCAGGTATTTCATCTTCACGTTTGCGATAAAAAGTACCACCGTACAGGTAAAAAAGAGTATTAAGGCTGTAGAAAGGTTCGCGATGGCAATACCTCCGCAAAAAATTCCTATCACTGCGAAAAGGGCGGCCATCTCTTTGATCGTTAGTTCTTCTCCCCGGTTCATCCTGGAAGCTAAGAATTTCGCCACATAAAATACAACCAGAAAACCGATCAGGTAGAAGGTCTGGATATTCTGTCCGAAAATAGCGATGGCCCTTCTTTTTTCTCCATACAGCAGGGTAAAAACCATAAGGACAAAAGCGATAATCAGAAAAAAGAAAGAAAATCCGGATAAATACCGGTAATCGATTTTGTAAAATACGAACATGGCTCCGAAGCATATGCCGAGATGCATTAATTGGGAAGTCAGGTGGTCGGAAGAGCTGGAAACGGCATATAACGAAATCACAGACAGGAAGATGACCAGGATCAGAATAACCGGGTCTCCCTTAAATCTGGTTTCGGCTTTAAGACTTTTAGACATACTGGTTTTTCTTATAATTGAGCTATCGCATCCTGAAATTTATCACCTCTTTCTTTATAAGTAGGATAAAATCCGTCACTCGGAGCACCCGGTGAAAAAAGGATCACATCTCCCTGGTTACAGGCATAAAAGGCCGATCTTACGGCATCCTCCAGGTTCATCGCGAAAAAAACTTCCTTCCCAAGTCCGGTAAAGAAATCAATAATTTCGGAATTATACACGCCCTGGATCACAATCTTCTTCACCTTTTCCTCAATACATTCCAGCAGGGATTCCGTAATAACATCCAGGTCACTGATATTCATGATCCAGGTTACCGGCCGGTGCATACTTTCGAGGGCATACCATACGGCATTGGCTGTGGTTGAACAGGAATCGTCAATAAAATCCACATCTTTGATAGATTTTACATATTCCAGTTTATGACCGCCCCCTTCGAATTCCGCCAATACTTTTTTGAGGTTCTGGTTACGAATATTCACCAGATTCTTGTTAAGACCTGCCGCCATAGATGATGACGTTTCTTTATCGTACTGATACATATTTGATTTCGGATTATTCATAATTATCTTACTTTAAGGGTTACTACTGTAAGCACGGCCAGCAAAATCCCAACGATAATAAAACGTTGTACTATTTTGGCTTCATGCATGCCTTTCTTCTGGTAATGGTGGTGTAAAGGCGCCATCAGGAAATACCGTCTCCCGTCTCCATATCTTTTCTTGGTATATTTAAAGTAACATACCTGGATGATTACGGATATGGATTGGATCAGGAATACGCCGCATAAAATAGGGATGAGTAATTCTTTCCGGATGATCACGCAAAGCACGGCTATGACACCGCCCAGCATCAGGCTTCCGGTATCTCCCATAAAAATCTGGGCCGGATAACAGTTCCACCAGTAAAAACCGATACAGGCCCCGATCAGGGCAGCCGTAAAGATTACAATTTCACTGATATTGGGTATATACATGATATTCAGGTAGTCGGCGAATATGGCATTGCCCGACACATAGGCCAGCACCGCAATTCCCACTGCAATGACGGATGACGTGCCCGCCGCGAGCCCGTCCAGTCCATCCGTGAGATTGGCTCCGTTCGACACGGCCGCAATAATAAAAGTTACGATCAGGATATAAAATATAGCAGACCACTTTCCCGATTCATCTCCCATCCAGCGGGTAAGCCAGGCGTAGTCAAATTCATTATTTTTCACAAAAGGAATGGTAGTTTTCGTGGAATGTTCGGCGGGACTGT
>CALECM010000073.1 GCA_937949745.1 uncultured Bacteroidales bacterium
TACATCGTAATAAATTTCATAAGTATCGGGAATAAAAGCGGCTACTACATTCTGCGGAGTAAAACCATATTTTGCCAGATAGGATTCGTCGTTCAAAAGTTTCCTGAGTTCTTCCGGCGTAAATAAAAACCGGTAAGCGGTTTTATGGATAAAATCTTCTTTGGTCCGGAGGTTATTAAAAGTGAAAGTCACCGGATAGTGCTGTCCTTTTCGAAGTCGGAGTATAAGTTTAAGATTGTTTTCCTTGGGTTCTACTTTATAATACCCGGGCCTGATATCATTATAAAACAGAACTTTGGATGCCACTTTGAATAAGAATGCGCTCCTTAAAAGTTCCATATTCTGCAGGGAATCCGTTACCTGCGTTAAGGTGCTGTTTGTAGGAATACGGACGAATAAGGTTTTATTCTTCGTATTTGGGAAAAAAAGGACGATCGCAAAAAAACTAATAATTACGAAAAAAATGATGGAAACCGTGATAAATATTTTCTTGTTCGACATGTCAATATAACGAAATCATGATTCATTTCTTATACATTGTAAAATCAATTCGTTCCGGTAACCGTTTTCGGTTCGGACCCATTCTTTTTTGTTACCGGTTATTTCAAAACCGGATTTGCGGAAAAGAGTCAGGCTTATTTCATTATCCTCCATAATATTGCAAAACAACTGATGGACTTTCAATATTTCAAAAGCATAGTCCCTGGCCAGTCTGATCGCTTCGCCCGCATAACCCTTATTTCTGGATTTTTTATCCACCAGGATTCCGATACCGATCCGGTTATGATACGGATCAAAATCAAAAAGATCAATAATTCCTACGGTGTCACCGTTTTTAAGACAGTCCATCATAAGCCTTAATTGCTTTGATTCGTATATGTCCTGTCCGGAAACTTCAATGAATTTTTGAAGCAAGAACCTGGAGAAAGGAGAATGGGTATTGCTGATCGTCCACACTTCGGGATCGTTTTCCCAACGGTATAACGTTTCAAGGTCCTCAGGTTCCATAGCTCTCAGGCTGATCAGTTCTCCTTTAAGCGCTTTCATGGCACATCCGTTTAATGCAATGTAACTGGTGGGAATATTTTTCAGTTCCTTTTATTATTATACCCTGGGAATCTATCTTGTCAATTTTTACCTTTCCGCTGGCATGAAGGATTTGTTTATCTCCCGCTATGATGCCCGTATGTATTATTTCTCCTCTGCTGTTGGAAAAAAAGGCAACATCTCCGGGAATAGCTTCTTCCAGCGAATGAACCGTTGTACCGTATTCAACCTGACGGCACGCATCACGCGGCAGGAAAACCCTGACACTTTTAAAAACCAATTGTACGAGTGCAGAACAATCGATGCCGGCCGGAGTCCTGCCACCCCATAAATAAGGGGCTTCAAGATACGTCGAAGCGAAACGCAAGATGGCGTATTGTTTGGGAGTCAGGGTAGGGTGGGGGTGTCTCTCTTTATCTTCAGGTAGATTAACCGTGAAGATTCCATTTCCCAAAATCAAAAGGTCTTCCTGGGGATAAGTAAAACCGGATCCGATAAAAATGGGAAACGTAATTTGGGTCTCGAAATTCCTGATGAAAAGTAACAGATCCCGGACAATATATTTTTCTGCTGCCAGATAGGGTTCCACATCTTTCTCGTGGAACGGGTTATGCAGATTAGCCGTGATCCATCCTTCATACCCGCATTCACAGGTCTTGATCCTGATCCAGTTATCCTTTTCTTTGATGATCTCGTAAGCATCACCGAAAAGGAGCTGGGAAACCATCTCCGATTTTTCACTGTCCTGGCTTCTCATCGGTATGGCCGATAAGATGCAAATGCCGGTATTCATAATTAGAAAGGCAGATCGTCCATTTCACCCTCATCCGTAAACGTTGTGGGGAGAAAATCCGGTCCATCATTTCCGGCGGGCCCCGCCTGGGGAACTTCCACACCTTGTTTTTCTATTTTCCAGGCCCTTACATCGGTATACCATCTTCCGTTAAATTCACGGGATTCGATATTGAAGGAAACGATGATCGTATCCCCGATATTTAATGTGGAAAGTATGTCGATTTTATCCCCCCATAAATTGGCGCAAACTTTACGGGGATATTGTTCGATGGTTTCTATGACAAATTCCTGTTTCTGCCAGCTGTTACCGGTTTTGCCTATTCCGGATTGCGGCTCCATTTTCTGGATCAATCTTCCTGTAATTTCTAATGCCATATCATGGTTTGGTTAAGGTTAACGGACTTTTCCTTCAGCCTTAATGCTTTTCTTTTCCTCTTTCGCAGCCTGGCGCTCTTCTTTGCTTTTCCTGTTAAAAAGAGAGATGGTAACATATCGGCCCGGATTTTCTTTAATATCCTTTATTAATAAATTCAGATTCTGTGTTGAAGCTTCAAGGTTACGGTAAATCGTATCGCTGTTAATGAGTTGTCCTATATCCCCTTTGCCGGTATTGATCTTCCTCATAATACCGTCGATCTCCGCTATGGTCTTATTGGTATTGGTTACGATGGCAGCCACGTCGGCTTTTACCAGAGAATCGGCGATTTGGTCGAAATTGTTTACCAGATTGGTAATATAGGGAGATGCTTCTTTCAGGGTATTTCCAAATGCGGATAAATTGGTGATCAGGCTGTTTACCTTCCCCTGATTGTCTTCCAAGATCTGGTTAAGGCTGGCTGTGGCATTTTCAATATGAGCTAAAGTAAACTGTAGATTTTGCGCTCCTCCCTCGTTATGGATTACATCTTTCAGTGAAGATGCAATGGTATCGATCGAAGTCAGGGTATTATTGAGTTTACCTACCAGATCTCCCAGTCCTCCCATCATGGAAGGTGCGATAAAACTTTTAAGCGTATCCCTGCTTTTCGCCGGATTCGGGGAGCTTCCCATGACTACATTGATAATATTCCCTCCCAGAATGTCTTTGGACGTTATTTCAAACTGCGAATCATCCGGGATACGGATTTTCTGGTTGATCAGGACTTCCGCACAAACTTTTACAGGTTGATCACTCACCAGGTCCATCCGGGTTACTTTTCCGATCCTGTATCCGTTAACATAAACGATATTATCCACCGTTAATCCGCCTGTATTCTCCAGCATGGTATAATAATATACTTTTCGGCCGAAAGTGTCGATTCCCCTCAGGAAATTGGCGCCAAGGTAAAATATTAATATGGCAGCTATTACAAAGACGGCAACTTTGATCGCTCTTACGTTGGTGGTTTTGTGTGATTTAGTATCTTTATCTTTACCCATTATTTAAATTTAGTTTCGATTCCCGTGATAATGAAGTTGCAAAAATATCATTTTTTTGATAATTCACGGGCTTTGGAAACCGGGATTTTTTCATCGTTCCGGAATGCTATCACAAAAGCATCGGGGTATTGTTTCCGGACAGTCGTGAGAACAGCCTGAATGGCTTCGAAAGAAAATTCATCCCCGGATGTATATTTCCAGAGATTATTTTCAAAATATTTTTTGACCTGCGGTAATGACTTGAATTTTTTATCGGTAACGGGTATGTTTTCGGGAGTGGCGAAAAATTGTACCCGGAAACTTATACCATGGTTATTATTATTGTTTGCAGTGGGCTTTTCGGCAGAAGTACCGGTATTATTCTGGATCGGTTTTTCGGGCTTATCGTTCGTTTGAGAAGCTACAGGAGTAGTTTGTGTATTTGCGGCACCTTTCTTTGGTACCGGTAAAAGCGGTTTGTTGGTCTTCTCCACCTGGTTTTTATATTCCACAAAACCGTTGTAAATAGAAACGGCCATTACATCCTGACTATAATCCTGGATCAAATATTTTTCCTCTGTAGTATTGCATAAATAACCTAATTCAATTAAAATACTGGGCATGGCCACCTTATACAAAACCCAAAATTCAGCTTGTTTTACTTTTCTGTCAAATAACTTCGTATTAGAAACCAAATGCTTCTGCACTTTATCGGCTAACGCAATGGAACTTTTGAGGTAAGCTGAGGTATATAATGAAAAGATAATATCCGCTTCCGGGGAATTGGGATCAAAACCTTCGTAGTTATTTTCATAATTTTTTTCCGTAAGCATAGCAGCATTCTCTTTTTTTGCCACTACACGATTCGCTTCGGTTTTTGCCAAACCCATTACATAGGTTTCCACACCGTGTGCGCTTTTGTTTTCTGCGGAATTACAATGTATGGAAATAAAGAGGTCGGCATGGTTGTTGTTGGCTAATTGTGCACGTTTATACAACTCTACCGCCACATCGGTTTTACGGGTATAGACGACCTGAACGTCATCGTAATTATCTGAAATTAATTTTCCTAATTTTAAAGCTACTTTCAGGTTAATATCCTTTTCTTTACTTTTGGTTCCAAGACAACCAGGATCTTTTCCTCCATGACCGGCATCAATTACAATTTTCGTAACTTTATCCTTTTGTTGGGCGTAACTTTCAATGTTAAAAAAAGTTAATAACAAGCATAATAAAACAAAATATTTTATGTTCATAACTTGAAAAATTTACTTATTTTTGAAAGTTTATTTTTACAAAAATACCTGAAAAAAAGCTATACGGATCGTTTTGGAAAAAAACTTATCACTACTTCATTGTTCATATTTTATAAAGTATTGCATTGTTTTTATAATCAGTATTTTGTATGTCGATCTAAAAGCACAGTCTGATTTACCTTCCATTCCCGATTCCGTTATAAATTCTTCTCCCGACACCCTTATCATTTTGGTGGAAAATGACAATATTGACACCAGCTTTTCCCATCCGGTACAACCGGACACCGGTTTTATCAAACCGATCTCACCGAATGCCATCGAAAAGATCGTGACCTATGAAGCTACCGACTCCATTATTATCGATATTAAAAAGAGGGTGGCCTATCTGTATAAGAATGCGATCGTATTCTATGAAGATATGGAATTGCAGGCCGATTATATTGAGATTGATTTTAAAAATAATGAATTATTTGCCAGTGGTATAGCAGATGAACGCGGGCATGTTACGGGCCATCCCGTTTTTATCCAGAATGACGGTACTTACCGGGCACATGAAATAAAATATAATTTTACCACTAAAAAGGGAAAGATTTCCGGGGTAATCACTTCTGACGGGGAAGGCTATATTCATGGTAAGTATGTTAAGAAACTCGAAGACTATAGTTTTATCAAATCGGGTTTGTTTACGACCTGTGAACTTGACCATCCTCATTTTGAGATCGGTTTTACGAGGGCAAAGGTAATTCCCAACGACAAGATTATTACCGGTCCCGCCTACGTGAGTTTCGGCGGGGTGCCAACTTTCCTGGCAATCCCTTTCGGCTTTTTCCCGATTGAAAAAGGGCGATCCTCGGGGTTTGTTCCTCCCAGAAATTACGGACAATCGGCCAACCGGGGATTTTATCTGGAAGATATGGGTTTCTATTTCGGCATCAATGATAATATCGACCTTAAGATATTGGGAGGTATTACAACCCGCGGAAGCTGGTCCCTGAGCGCCACGTCCAATTATGTTTTCCGGTATAAAAGTAAAGGTTTGATTGATCTGCGCTTTGCCCAGAATGTTTTCGGGGAACGCTTTACACCCAGCCACAGAAGGGAAAATGACTTTAAGATCAAATGGTCACACAGCCAGGATCCCAAATTCCATCCCACGATCCGGTTTTCAGCCAATATCGATATTGTGACCCGCTCGTTCAACAGGTATAATCCGACTTCCATTAATGATTATGTGAATAATCAATATAACTCGAATGTCAATTTCTCTACCAATGCCAAAGGTATTTTCTTTTTCAGTACCTCATTGTCTTATATTCAAAATACCCGTACTGGAGAGGTAGATTTTACTTTACCCAACATGAATATGTCGGTGAACCAGTTTTATCCTTTCCGGAAAAAAGATAAACCGGGGCCCTTGAAATGGTACGATAACATTTCTTTAAAATGGGATTCCGAGTTCAGGAATGATATTAATACTGTCGATTCCCTGATGTTTGACCGTCAAACCTGGGAAATGATGAATATCGGAATGGTACACAGGATACCGCTGACGATTCCGTTAAAAATTGCGAAACTGATCAATTGGAATACTACGGCTAATTTTACGGAAAGATGGTATCTCCAGTCTATCACGAGGGATATTGAGGTGATGACGGATACTGCGGGAAAATTGACGGGAACTATTTATGATAATTTCCACCGGGGATTTAACGCGTTACATCAACTGAGCCTGAGTTCTTCCCTTACCACCAAAATTTATTTCATGTATCAGTTTAGAAAAGGAGGACTGAATGCGATCCGGCATATTATGACACCCGATGTCAGATTTACTTATAATCCGAATCTAAATGGAACGATTACCGGACAATATTTTAATCCGATTACGGGGGAAACTGTAGAATATTCCTATTTTGACCGCAGTAGTTTCGGAGCTCCTACCCAAAACACCGAGGCTAAAATCGGTCTGAGCCTGAGAAATGATATCGAGATCAAGGTCCGTTCACGGAAAGACACCATAAGCGGTACCCGGAAAATATCCATTTTCGAAGGCCTTACTTTTGCCACCGACTATAATTTCGCCGCCGATTCTTTGAAGTGGGCTCCGCTCTCCATTTCCGGACGAAGTACTCTTTTCCAGCAATTGTACATCACTTTCCGTTTTGCTTTCGATCCTTATGTCATCGGGAGTAACGGGAAGAGAATCAACCAGACGGAATGGAAGGTAAATAAACGGTTGTTCCGCTTCTCCAACTCGGTTGTGGATTTAAGTCTGAACTGGACCCTCGACCGGAATACTTTTTCCCGTAAGAAAAATAATAGCACTTCCGCTGCCGCGAATTCATCCATTTTTTCTACTGATGACGGGCTCCCTTCTGCCAGTGACCCCTACCAGAATCCCTGGTCCCTGACTTTTAATTATTCTTTTTCTTATTCGGTACAGGATGATTATGCTTTTTACCGTGGTGAATCGTGGAGAAGATATACCAACAATATCATAAATGTATTGAACGCCAGGCTGGATCTCAGTATAACGAGGAAATGGAGACTGGAACTGACTACAGGGTATGATTTTATGTTAAAGGAACTATCGATTACGGAAATAAAAATTTTCCGCGATCTTCACTGTTGGGAGATGAGTTTTGGCTGGATACCTTTCGGTTACCGGAAAGGCTGGGAATTTACAATTAATGTGAAAGCGCCTATGTTACAGGATCTTAGGTATAACATGAAACGGGATTTCCGGGATAATCTGTACTAATTTATTCCGGCTACCCAAGTTTAATACTTTAATTTACGTTATTATCATGAGTGTTCCATTGGACAACGAGAAAGAGATAGACAAGCTTATAAGCGATTGCCTTGCGCATAAGCAGAAAGCCCAGTTTACGTTGTTCAAGCGTTACTATAGCGCCATGATGAATGTTTGCCTGCGTTATGCGGACGGCTATGAAGAAGCGCAGGATATGCTCAATGAAGGTTTTATCAAGATATTTGCCAATCTTGATAAATACCGTGACACAGGTTCTTTCGGTGCTTGGATGAAACGGGTAATGGCCAATGCGGCATTGGACTATCAAAGGAAATACCACAAAAGCGGAGTATCGTCGGTATCTTATGATATGGTGCCTGAAATGGAAATGACGGAAAAAATCGAGAATAGCGCTCCCGGTAAATTATCTTACGATGAACTGATGAGTTGTATCCAGCAATTGCCCATGATGAGCAAAAATGTATTCAATCTTTATGTTTTTGAAAATTACACCCATCAGGAAATTGCAGAAATGCTGGGGATAAAGGAAGGTACTTCCCACTGGCATCTTAATTTTGCCAGGAACAGGCTGAAGATTCTTATCTCGCAAATGGAAAACCCGGATCATCGTCCATAGCCGACGTTAATGATAAAAAATGATTTATGGATAATTTTGACCAGTTTATTAAGGATAATATAGAAAACCACCGACACGATTTTAAAAATCGTTACTGGAAATCCTTTGCGCGGAAAGCAGGTTTCAAAACAGGCGTTTCCACATTTAAGGCAGCGCTTTTTTCAGGAGCCGGAATTTTGGTTCTGGGCGCTATAGCCATAGTAATCCGGTCCGGAGGATTGGTAAATAAAAATACTATCTCAACGCCTACGCAGGAAACCATAAGATTCTATTATGACACACTTAATCTGTCCGTGGAAACTGCCCAGCCGGATACGATCACGGTGGATGAAGTCATGGTGAGCCGGTCGGAAACGGAAAATATAAGGGCCGGACAATCTTCCACTCCACGGATCAAAACTACAGTCAAGGAAACAGAAGAAGTTAAACCGGTTTATCGGGCTAAGGAAAAGCCGGTAGAAAAGCATACGCCTACCAGAATGGGCCGTATCCTGACCATCGATCCCGATACCATTAAAACTAATTTTTAATATTTAAGCCATTTGGCTAATTCCTTATAGGTAACCTTTTTACCATATAAAAGAATGCCTGTGCGGTAAATCTTGGCTGCCATCCATACACATAAGAGAAAGAAGAGCACCAGAATTCCCATAGACATTAGTAATTCCCATAGCGGTACGCCGGAAGGTAAGCGTATAAGCATGGCTACCGGAGAAGTGAGCGGAATCATGGAAAACCACCATGCTAAAGTACCATGCGGATCTTCGGCAATAGGCATTACCAGGATAATGGTCATTAGCAACGGAATAGTAACCGGCAAGGTAAACTGGTTAGAATCAGTTTCATTATCCACTACCGAACCTATCGCGGCATATAAGGCGGCGTATACCAGATATCCGAACAGGAAGTAAAATAAGAAGGAGAAAATGATCTGGGTGAAGGAGATGTTGTAAAAAGCTTCCAGCATTTCTTTCATTTCATTCTGATCAGCCATGGCCTGTATATCCTGCGCAGATTGCAACATGTACTCTCCACCCATCTGTTCGGTCATGGCTACGTTTGAAAATTGTTCCGGAGAGAAAAAATCCGGATTGGTAATCTGCACTCCGAACACGATGGCAAGGGTCAGTACAACCCACAACGCAAATTGTGTAAGTCCTACCATAGCCACGCCCACAATTTTTCCCATCATCAGCTCCACAGGCTTAATAGTGGATAATAACACTTCCACGATTCTGCTGGTTTTCTCTTCCAGTACGCCTTGCAGTACCTGCGAAGCGAAGAGGAAGATGAAAATATAAATGGCAAATCCGAAGATCATCCCGATCAGCCGGTTCAATTCGGTAAAGTTCTTCTTCTCGTTTCCTTCATTATCCGTTTGGATCATGGTGATTGAGGAGCGGGTGGCTTTTTTCAGGGCATCGAATTTCTTCGGGTCGATATCGAACGAATCTTTGACGGCTTTGTCGAACATCAGTTTATCCATCTGGCTTTCGATACCGGATCTTAAGCCCATTGGAGGATCCTTATAGAAATAGAGGGTGGATTGCAGAAAATAGTTCCCTTTTAAAATATGCAACACCGCATCATATTCACCGTTTGCAAGCGCGCTGGTTTTGATCTGGTCAATATCACCCGACTGATAAAAGAATTTGGTCTTTTCAGTATCCGTGAAAGAGTTGATGAAGAAATCGTTGTCGTCTACCACCATTACTTTCGCCGTTTTCTGGCTGTTCTTTGCCACGACCACCGGTACGATGATCAGGGCGGCCAACAGTATCGGTCCTAAAATGGTCATGACCAGGAAAGACTTTTTCCTGACACGGGTTAAATATTCCCGGGCAATAATCAAACTTGTTTTACTCATCGGAATGTGATAGATTATACCGTTTTACTTGCTGTATAAAGATATCATTCATAGAAGGAAGTATTTCCCTGAATGAAATAATGGTGGTATTGCGCATGAAAAAATCAAGCAACAGGTTTGGAGAGACTTCCGGATCGAGTTTGATCGTATAAATAACGTTACCGGCTTTCCTGCTTTCGGATTCGATAGTAAAATAAGAAGGCATCTCTTCCGAAAACGGGGAAGTGTGTTCAGCTTCTATCTCGAAAAGGTACTGGCGGAATTTCTTTTTTACGTCATGCAGGTTCCCTTCCAATATTTTCTTAGCCTGATTAATAAGTACTATCTCGTCACAGATCTCTTCCACCGAAGCCATGTTATGCGTAGAAAGGATAATAGTGGCCCCGTTCTGTTTAAGTTCCAATATTTCATCTTTCAGCAAATTGGCGTTGATAGGGTCGAAGCCACTGAAAGGTTCGTCAAAAATAAGGAATTCGGGTTGATGGATAATCGTCGTGATAAATTGCACTTTCTGTTGCATCCCCTTTGAAAGTTCTTCCACTTTACGGTTCCACCAGCTCGATATTTCGAATTTGTCGAACCAGTAACGAAGGCGTTTCATCGCTTCGTCCTTTGAAAGTCCTTTCAGCCGGGCTAAGTAAAGTGCCTGTTCACCGACTTTCATTTTTTTATATAAGCCTCGTTCTTCCGGTAAATATCCGATACGGGAGGTGTCGGTACGTTCCATTTCCCTGCCGTCGAAAAGTATGGTTCCGGAATCTGGAGCCGTGATCTGATTAAGGATCCGGATCAGGGTGGTCTTACCTGCGCCGTTTGGTCCTAATAACCCAAAAATGACCCCTTTTTCTATCGAAAAGGAAACATTATCCAAGGCTAAATGATTGGAGAATCTTTTGGATACGTTGGCTATATCGACTAACTTCACGTTATGTGGTTTTCTTTTTTTTCTTTTTAGATTTTTTATTATTCCCCGGTTTTACATTCACCTTGTTTTGCTGGTTCTGCCTCAAAATGTCACGGGTGGCATCCAGTGTAAAATCCTGGGGTAAAACGAGCGATCCGTTCGACATATCCGAAATCTGCTGTACGATCAGGTTGTCGTCCACCGAATCCCGGTTGTACATCAAATATAGTTTTTTAAGATGGTTAGCTAATATTTTGCTCATTTCCGTTTTTAACGGATCAGGATATTCCGATACTTTCCGGATAATATTTTCCATATTACGGCCATAAGTCCTGTACATGATCTTTTTCTTCTGGTAAGAAGGATATATGGTCGTAAGTTGATGATCGGCGGGATCCGGTTTCGGAAAAGGAGAGTCCACCTCCAGTCTGTAGCCGGAAATAATAAACAGGTGGTCCCATAATTTGTGCCAGTAATCTTCCGATTCACTGTGTTTTTTGGGCTGGTTATTGTTATCCCGTACGTCCGGGTTGATTTGGGACATTACTTTGATAATAGCTTTGGCAGCTTCCGTTCGTTTATCATAGTCTTTAATAGTAAGGGCATGCTCAATCATCTTTTGTACGTTCCTGCCGTACTCTTTGATAATAAGCCTGTTCCTTTCGGTATTGTATTCTAGCATCATAAAAAATTTAACAAAGTGCAAAGATAATATTTTTTAACGACTAATGCTCAGCTTTTGCGCTGAGCCATAAAAATACCCGTGATCACTACAACCATTCCCAGGATCTTATATACGGGGAATGACTCCTTAAGCCATATAAAAGAAATAACAGCGGTAAATACGGGAATCAGGTTATTAAAAACGGTTGATTTACCCAGTCCTACTACCTGGATACCTTTCACCATGAATATAAAAGCCAGCGAGGAACAGAAAATAGCCAGGATCAGAAGATAAACGATATTTTGTATATCCAGGAAAGCTTCATTTGCGGGAAAACCATTCCGGAGACCCATGATCAGGAATAGCGGCAAAAACAGTATACTCCCTGTTAAATTCTGGTAAGTAATAACGATAACGGGATGATAGGTGTCCGGTAATTTTTTGATAAAATAACCGTATCCCACCGCGGCGAATACAGCGCAAAAGGCAAGTATGGCGCCTGTGATTCCGGCCGGATTTTCTAAGAAATCAGGTAAAAGCATCAAGGCGATTCCCAGCATAGAGATGAAGATGCCCCACATATTCGTTTTGGAAAAATTTTCCTTAAAATAATAACGGGATACCAAAGCCGTAAAAAGGGGTATCGTGGCAATAATGACCGATACGATCGAAGAGGTAGTATATTGCAGGCTGTAAGTTTCGAATATAAAGTATAAAAACGGTTCGAAGAAACTGAAAGCCAGGATAACTTTAATGTCTTTTTTTCGGATTTTTAAGTAAGATTTCAGAAATAAAATGCTGAATATCAGCAAAAATATTCCTGAAACCGTGGTTCTTATGTAAATAATGGAAACCGGTGAAAAATCGTGAAGTAAATATTTTGTAAATACGAAGGATGCGCCCCAGAAAATAGCGGAAAATAGTAATAGAATATAGAAATAAGGTTTGACTGATTTACTATTCATTACGGAATGGATAAAAAAAAGAGGATGTAAAATCCTCTTTCTACTTTATCTTAAAAAAATAATACTATTCTTCTTCCATAGTGGTTTGCTCCATCGGAGCATAGTCACCGGGTTCATCTTTTTTGAATTCCGATTTGGTCATGAAGGCAAAAGCCAAACATAAAACCATGATAAAAGAGGCCAGTATCCAGGTCGCTTTTTCGAGGAAATCAGTTGTTTTTCTAACACCCATAATCTGATTTTGTGAGGAAAAATTAGAGGCTAGTCCTCCGCCTTTTGAATTTTGTATCAATACAAAAAATCCTAAAACTAAGCATGCCAGGATAATAAGGATCACAATCAGTGTTGTCATAACGTAAGGGTCTTATTGATGTATATCTTTTGTCTTTCTTAAGTTTTCAATTTGCGTTGCAAAGTAACGATTTTTTTCTGGAAAAAGCAACCCCAGTTTTTTGTAAATTTTTATCGCTTTCCCCGGATAACCTTGTTGAGCGTATATCATTGCTAATGTTTCACTTACGAGTGTAGAATCTTCTACTAAACTGGCTTTTCCGTAATTAACCGCTGAGTCGTGCCTGTCGGGATCAAACTTGATTTTGGGAGGATCATTACTGAATTTCTCAATAAGATGGTCAATTACTTCTGTTTCTTCCGGTGGTTTTTCCCGCTCAATAATCACACCGGTCTGGAAAATATACTGATGAAATTTTTCGCGGCTGATCAGCGATAAAAGGAGGGAGGATTTTATTTTTTCATATTCCGACGGAATATTATTCTGGAGAAGCTTAAGGTAAATAAAATTTACAACGGGAGAAGCCGGATATCGGGTCCGGAGGTTTCCGAATTCTTTTACCAGTTCCCCTTGTTCGATGGGCAGTGTGGTCAGGTATTGTAAAAAACGTTCTTTATTCATGATCTGTGACATTACCAGTTGACAAAAGCTTTATTGAATATGTCATCCGTCAGGGCATCATTGATTGAAGCTACGAAAGTGTTTTCGGAGGAGGTGAAATTAATATTGCTGTCGTAATCGTAATAACGGGAAAAAGATTGTTCGAAATTAAGGTTTTCGTCGAATCTATTAATAAAGCGTACTCTTACGGTTATGGTCAGGCGGTTCAAAGCCGCCGTTTCGTTACCCTGGATCGCTACTGGAGAAATGTTGTATCCGGTAATTTCTCCTTCAATGGAATAATCTCCCTCGTTATTCACGATCGTTAACGGAGTCTGGTTCTGGATTTTATTTTTAAGAGCATTGGTAAAATCCTGACTTAAAGATGGATTTACCAAAGTGGCATTATTAGGAAAGGTCGCGATATAAACGGTTTTGGCATTAGGATCGATAGTGCCCCCGGTTAAAGAAACGGACACACGGCAGGAATATAAAAAAAGGCAAAAAATCCCGAATGCGATTATAAAAGTAAATTTTGCCGGTTTAGCGATAATCCTTTTCTCTTTCATAATCCGTATTCTTTTATTTTACGGTAGAGTGTTCTTTCGGAAATGCCTAATTCCTCAGCCGCTAACTTCCTTTTATTGTGATGTTTTTCCAATGCTTTCCTGATCAGTTCACGCTCACTGTCGGCCAGCGAATAATTATCCTCCAAAATAACGGGTTCTTCCAGGTTTTCATCCAGGGAGTGGGAATTAAGATAAGGATAATGATCCGGTTTGGCAAAAGAATACGGATGCGGGGATTCCGCTATTCCGGGATTGGTCAAATCCATTTCAGGATGGAACTGACGGTCGAAATTAGGACTTTTAGCCATACTGTTAACCAGCGATTTTAATTCGGTCACTTCCCGTTTCATATCGGCTAAAAACTTAAATACCAATTCCCTTTCGAAATTTTCAGATCGTTCACCGGGTTCGCTGTGCAATAGTACCGGTACGCTCGAAACAGTCGGCGTAACCAGGTATTTCTTTAGGGTTTCCACCTGTATAAGCCGGTTTTTCTCGATAAGCGACATCTGTTCCGTTACGTTTTTCAATTGACGTATATTTCCCGGCCAGTTATAACTTTTAAGATATTCGGTGGCTTCCGGAGTCAGTTCCAGTTGTGGAAAGCGATACTTATTCGCAAAATCGGAAGCGAATTTCATAAATAGGAGTACTACGTCATCCTGCCTGTCCCTTAAAGGTGGAATCTGGATAGGAACCGTATTGAGCCTGTAATACAGATCTTCCCTGAATTTTCCTTTGGCAATACGGTCGCTGATATTAACATTCGTAGCGGCAATAACCCTTACTTTGGTTTTCTGAACTTTCGAGGAGCCCACTTTCATAAAATCACCAGTTTCAAGTACTCTGAGTAATCTTACCTGCGTGGCCAAAGGCAGGTCTGCAACTTCATCCATGAATATAGTACCGCCGTCCGCCACTTCGAAATAACCTTTCCGGGTTTCTGTGGCCCCCGTGAAAGCGCCTTTTTCATGTCCGAAAAGTTCCGAATCGATTGTTCCTTCAGGTATGGCACCGCAATTCACAGTGATATACGGACCATGTTTCCAGGCACTGAAATCGTGGATAATTTTTGGGAAATTTTCTTTACCGACTCCACTTTCCCCCATGATTAAGACCGAAAGATCCGTGGCTGCAACCTGCACCGCCACATGAATGGCATGATCCAGTAACGGACTGTGCCCGATAATTCCATAGCGTTGTTTTATTGCAATTAAATCTATAGCCATATCCATATAAAATTATACTCCCAAAACGTATAGTATATTCGGTTTCGAATTTCTTACCAGGCAAATAACGGCCTTTCCGCCATCATTTCATTTACTTTTTTTCTTACTCCGTCGATAACGGACTGATCCTGAACATTACTCAAAACCTCGTCGATCAGATTTACGATGTCACCCATTTCATTCTCTTTCAGACCTCTGGTTGTGATGGCAGGAGTACCTACGCGTATACCGGAAGTGCTGAAAGGTGTACGGCTGTCGAACGGAACCATGTTTTTATTGATCGTAATATCAGCCTGAACCAAAGTGTTTTCCGCTACTTTTCCTGTCAGGTCGGGGAATTTGGTCCTGAGGTCGATCAACATCAGATGATTGTCCGTTCCACCGCTGATCACTTTATATCCTTTATGGATAAAAGCGTCGCACATTGCCCGGGCATTATTTTGTACCTGTTGGATATAGGTGAAATACTCATCGCTCATAGCTTCGCCGAAAGCCACCGCTTTAGACGCGATCACGTGTTCCAAAGGTCCGCCCTGTATACCGGGGAAAACCGCGCTGTCCAATAGTTGTGACATTTTTTTGATTTCGCCTTTTGGCGTGGTTAATCCCCACGGATTGTCAAAATCTTTTCCGATAAGGATAAGTCCGCCTCTTGGTCCCCGTAAAGTTTTATGGGTGGTAGTGGTAACAATGTGGCAATATTGCACGGGATCATTTAATAATCCTCTTGCGATTAATCCTGCCGGATGGGAAATATCGCCCATCAGGATAGCACCGATTTTGTCGGCAATCTCTCTCATTCTTTTCCAGTCCCAGTCACGGGAATAAGCGGAAGCACCTCCCACGATCATCTTAGGACGTTCGCGAAGTGCCACTTCTTCCATTCTGTCATAATTGATCGTACCGGTTTCTTCATCTACCGTATAGGCTACTGCTTTATAAAGGATTCCGGAAGAATTTACGGGTGATCCGTGTGAGAGGTGTCCTCCGTGGGAAAGATCCAATCCCATGAAAACATCGCCCGGTTTGAGGCAGGCCAGGAAAACCGCCATATTAGCCTGAGCTCCCGAATGAGGTTGCACATTGGCCCATTCCGCGCCGAAAAGTTTCTTAATCCGGTCGATAGCCAGTTGTTCGGTCTGGTCAACGATCTGGCATCCGCCGTAATATCTTTTACCCGGATATCCTTCGGCGTATTTGTTCGTAAGTACGGATCCCAGGGCTTCCATAACCTGGTCGCTTACAAAATTTTCCGAAGCGATCAGTTCAATCCCTAAAGTCTGACGTTTACGCTCTGCCTGGATAAGATCAAAAACCTGTGTATCTCTTTTCATATCAATATGTTTAAAATAATGTTATCATTATAAATCCGAGTGCAAAATTACACTTATTTTTGAAGTTGTAATATGATATAATATAATTACTCGAGAAAACCTTTTTTCTTCCCAAAATGGTAAGCGACATAGGCACATAAATAAAAAGGTTTGGCTTTATTGAAAGCCATTTGCCGTATAAAAGGGAAAACCATATCAATGGTGCCTCCGACTTCCAGTACATGGATTCTGAGGTCATTCTGGCTGAAATCGAATTGAAGTCCCGTCTTAGCGTAAAAACCCGGACGCAGTGCTGTTTTGCTGAATCCCTTGAAAAATCCGGCCCGACCTAAAATCTTGTCGATGGTATGATTCGGATTTTCCGGATCATATTGAACGGTTTCCCGTATAAAGAAACCATTAGGACCGGGATATCTTATATTGACGAATACCGGAATCCCGATACCCAGTGTAAAACCGCCGGAGATCGTATATCTCACCTGAACGCCGCCCCAGTAAGGCTTATGATTCAGGGTGCGCTGGTAACCATAACCGCCGCGCAGGAAAAAAAGATCATACAGTTTGCCGTAAGAATAAGCGGTAGCTTCCGGATCTGCCGACCTTGCCCTTACCGCTTTGGGATGCTGGTTGTACAAAAGGTTGATTTCCCAGAAATGTTTATTAAAATAATCCGGGGTCCATCCTTGTTGAAAACCCAGTCCGCCCCCGCTGGTATTTAAGAAAAATTCAAGTTCCCATTCCTTGGTCGTTACGGTCTGGCCTTCCGGTTCTCCTACATCCTGGGTGAATCCCGTCATATAACAGAACAAAAAGAGCATGCATAAACATGCTCTTTTATGCTTTCCCGCCATAGAAATATATTTCATATTCCGTTAGGATTGGTTATTGTCGGCCTCGATAGTTTCATAATAGGTATGATGTCCGTATGCGGGACATTTTTTCTGAGTCCGGCATGAACTCATAACCATAATGCCGGTCAATAATATACCTAGTATAACAATAAATTTTTTCATATACGTTATTATTTTACCTTTGCAAAAATAACGAAAAATAATTTTAATTGTTTTATAGCAAAAGCGATATCGCTATCCAAATGATTAATTAATTGAAAATCAACAAAAAATTATTTCTTTTTATTATCCTTAACTTTCTGTGTATAATAGTTTTCTCTCAGAAGAAAGTAGAAGTGATTTCTCCTGTGGAAAATCAAACTTTCACGGATAAAAAAAGTAAATTGCCAAAAAAAGTTAAAGATCTGGCTATACTGGAAGAAAAACTCCGCTATTATGTTGATTATTACAAATCTGTGGGTTATATCACTTTTTCCGTAGATTCCATCGCGGAGACAGATCATAAATTTGAGGTTTATATTTTTCCGGGAAGAAAGTACGGTACAACTGATATAACTATACCGGAAGAAGACCGGTTACTTTTAGGACAAACCAATACTTCGGGTTTTCTTGATCAGGGCCGGTTGCCCGTCGGGCGATATCCGGCTTTCGCGTCAAAATTGGTCAATACTCTGGGAAATACCGGATTTCCCTTTGCCGAGGTTTATCTGGATAGCATAATTATAGAGGATAATAATATCCATTCCCGGTTGGTCGTCAATAAAAAACAGTATATCGTTTTTGATTCCATCATTCTTAAGGGTAATCTTAAACTCGCGAAAAGTTACCTTTATCCATACCTAGGCCTGCGCAGGAATAAGGCCTATAATGAAAATGCCGTCAGACAGGTTCCCGCCAAGATCGCAGAATTACCTTTTGCCACCGAAATGAGAAGCTCGGGGATCGAGTTCGTGGCCGATAAAGCTTATCTATACCTTTTTTTGGATAAAGTCAGGACCAATCAGTTCGACGGATATATCGGACTAGTACCTGTGAATGAGGAGACCGGAAAAGTCACCCTGAACGGAGAATTGAATCTGGGATTGAAGAATATATTTACACTGGGGGAAAGTATCAGCCTTCAATGGCGTAGTCCCGGAAAGTATTCTCAATATTTGAATATTAATGCCGATTTCCCTTATCTTTTGTGGACTCCTTTCGGGATAAACGGAAATTTTATACTGGATAAAACGGATACCAGCTATGTTACGATGAATTATACTTTAGGACTCCAATATTCTTTTAAAGGAAATAATTATCTCAAAATTTATTTTGACCAGGCCACCTCTAATATTTTAGCGCCCGGTTTGCTTGCGGTAAGCGAGGGGAATTTTTCTTATATTGACTACAGGAGAACCATGTATGGAGTCGAATTCGTATTACGGAAATTAGATTATCTCTATAATCCCAGGAAAGGCTTCTCCCTGCTCGTAAACGGATCCGTGGGAAAGATGAATATTATTAGGAACAGCAAAGCTGAAGAGGGCTTTTACGATGATGTGGAAATGAGTACCCTCCGTTACAGGATACAGGGACTGTTACGGGGATATATTCCCATGCATCCCCGCTGGGTAATGGTATTGGGAGCCGACGGAGGAGCGCTTTTCGGGAATCAGCATGTGGCCAACGAAATGTTCAAGTTCGGCGGTATGCGTACGTTCCGGGGATTTGATGAAAACAGTATACAAGCCGATGCTTATGTAATTGGCTTGTGGGAACTGCGTTTTATTTTCGCCAGGAAATCTTATATTAATGCATTTTTTAACGGTGCGTGGTACGAAAAAAATCTTTCCACGCAATATCTTAGAGATACTCCATTCGGTTTTGGAATAGGTATTGCCTTTGATACCAAAGCGGGAATGTTCAACCTGAGTTATGCTCTGGGAAAACAACTAGGAAATCCCATTTCATTCAAATCAGGAAAAATACATTTCGGTATCGTGATGAACTTCTAATTCCGGCGAATATTATTTCAGGATTCCTTCCGCCGAGATTTTGGCATTAAATAACTGGGAAACGGGACAGGTTTTTTCGGCGTCCGCCACCAGTTGTTGAAATGCCTCCTGTGTAATTCCCGGTATTTCGGCTTCTACCTTGAGGTCGGAAGCTTTGATGGTACCATCCTCGAAAGTGATCAGACAGGTAGTGTCCAGTCTGGTAGCTGTGAATCCCGCCGCATCGATGTTGAACGCCAGTTTCATGGTAAAACAGCCTGCATGGGCGGCAGCCAGTAATTCTTCCGGATTGGTTCCCGGTGCACCTTCGAATCTGGTTTTGAAGGTATAAGGCGTATCTTTTAATACACCGCTGAAAGTATTTAATTTACCTTTCCCGGTCTTTCCGGAACCTTCCCATACTGCTGTAGCTTTTGGTTTGTTCATGATATTATGGTTTTATATTAAAGGCAACACCCGGCTTATATTTTTGTTCATAAAACTTCCGGAATACATTGAATGCTATCCGGCGAATTTGCAGGACATTCATGCTTTATCAATCATTGTCCGCCGGAATAAAAATAATAATAAGGTGAGTATCGATAAGTAATTATCCACTATCTTTGCATGACTATTTACTGACCAAACAATTATTTACTTAAAAGGAGATCGTTACTCATGGATAATTATTTTTTCTCGGGGATACAACAGATTGGTATAGGGACTGTTGATTTTGAAAAATCATGGAAATGGTATATTGAGAATTTTCAAATAGATATAAAGATTCTGGAAGATGATACCGTAGCGGAATTGATGTTGCCGTACACCGGAAACAAACCGCAGAAAAGACGCGCCTGTATTGCGGTTAACCTGCAGGGTGGAGGAGGTTTCGAGATATGGAATTATTCGGAAAGGAAACCGGAACCGGTTAATTTCGATATCCGGATAGGAGATCTGGGCGTATTCGCCGCAAAGATCAAAAGCCACGACGTGAAAGCTTTTCACAAAGAATTGTCGGCCAAGTATGATAATCTCGGGAAAATAGAAACCGCTCCCGATGGTCAGCCTACCTTTTACATATCGGATCCTTTCGGTAATTATTTCCAGGTAGTGCAGGATTCCTATATTTTCATAGATCGTAAAGAACTGGCAGGAGGAACCGTAGGTGCCATGATCGGGGTTTCCGATATTGAGAAGGCACTGCCTGTTTACCGTGATATTTTAGGATATGATGATATCATTTATGATGAGAGCGGCCAATTTACCGATTGGAGTTTCCTTCGCGGAAGCGAACAAAATTACCGTAGGGCTTTGCTAGGTCATTCGCAACCCCGCCAGGGCGCTTTTTCCGGTATGTTAGGTCCGAGCCGGCTGGAATTGGTACAGGCACTGGACCGGAAACCTAATAAAATCTATGAAGGCCGTTTTTGGGGAGATCCCGGTTTTATTCAGATATGTATGGATGTGATCAATATGCAGGGACTGAAAGAATATTGCGCGGAGAAAGGCTTCCCGTTCACTGTCGACAGCTGTACCGACCAGCAACATTTTGATATGGGTGAGGCTACCGGACATTTCAGTTATATCGAGGATCCGGACGGTACTTTAATCGAATTCGTCGAAACCCATAAAATTCCGGTGCTTAAAAAATTAGGATGGAATATAGACCTTGCCAAAAGAGATAAACGAAAACAGTTGCCCAAATATCTCTTTCGTTTAATGGGACTAAACAAAGTAAAAATAAAATAACTTATTCTTACATGGGTTTGATATTCCTGGCCATTCTCGCTGCCAGTCCGGGGAAAAATCTTTTGATGTAAACCATCAGCAATTCCTTGCTTCCGACCAACACTTCCCGTTTTTTCCTGTATACGGCTTTAACGATTTTATGTGCGGCCTCTTCGGGTGATATCCCGTCGGCCTGGCCTTTATCCAGTATTCCGTGCTGTGTTCCGTCTTTTTCCAGGGCATAGAATGATATATTGGTCTGCACTCTGCCGGGACAAACGAAAGTAACACGGATATTTTGATCATAATATTCAGCTTGCACGGTTTCAAAAAGACCATAAAGAGCATGCTTAGAAGAAGAATAACCACATCGCAACGGAAATCCGAATTTGCCCGCTATACTGGTAGTCACGACCAATTGCCCGCCGCCGTCCCGGATCATATTGGGAAGTATGGATTTGGTGAGAGCTAAGGGTGCGAAATAATTGACATTCATGATCTTCCGAATCACGTTAAGGTCGGTTTCAAGGGTTGTGCCCCTTTGGCTAATCCCGGCGTTATTATAAAGAATATCGATCCTGCCGAAAAGTTCATATGCTTTGTCCACCCATGCGGCTATTTCATCGGTTCTGGACAGGTCGAAGGCTAATACGGCCACTTTCGGTGATCCTTCTTTCAGGCAAATTGCTTTAACCTCATGCAATATATCACTTTCAAGAGCGGTGAGGATTAACATGGCGCCCTCCCTGGCGAACAGGTACGCACATTCTTTACCTATACCGGAAGATGATCCGGTGATCCATATAACTTTGCCGGCGAATTTTTTCATATTGTTTGATTATTATGCGATTACGATTTATATTTCTTTTCCATATTTTGATCTGTACGGGGAAACCGGACATCCAATAATTTTCCCGTATATTAAAATAAAACGGCAACCATCAAGATAATTGAACTTATAAAAGTAATCATCGTTTACCATTTAATTCGCAAAAATAATATTTATATTTTTGCACTTCCTCAAAACTTGAAAAATGATCACTGTATATTTAAAGGATGTTAACGCAAAGCATGAATATCCTTTCGGGACAACTCTTCATGAAGTTGCTGAAAAAGAAAACATTAAACTTGATTTTCCCTTAATAGGAGCCTTAGTCAACAACAAAGTGCGTAATATGGATTACCGGTTGCATAAACCCGTAACCATCGCTTTTTTTGATATTACTTCTTCCTGCGGGATCGATATTTATTACCGTTCAGCCTATTTTATCCTTTTTAAAGCGATCGGGGATATTCTTCCCGGTACTACTTTAAAAATCCTTCATTCTATTTCCGGAGGTAAGTATTGCGAACTTGAAAACCTTAACGTACCTTTGGACCAGTATCTGGTGGATGAGCTTTTAAAGAGAATGTGGGAAATAGTGAAGGAAGACCTGCCTTTTTATCGTGACGAAATGCTGACACCGGATGCCCTGGAAGAATTCAGGAGGCATCATCTTTATGAAAAGGCGGATCTTTTTCAGGAGAGAAGCCGGATTTTTACCTCCGTTTACCGTCTGAATGATTGTGTCAATTATTATTACGGATTCCTGGCCCCTTCTACCGGTTATATCGATACTTTTTCATTGGAGTTATATGAAAGCGGATTGCTGTTAAAATTGCCTTCCAGAAGAAACCCTTCCCACATCAGCAGTACCAGGAAACTGCCAAAGTTATTTTCCGTTTATAAAACCTATAAAAAGTGGGTGGAAGATATCGGGGTTCCTTATGTAAAAGATATTAATAAAAAAGTGGATAACGGTGAAATAGAATCTTTTATCCAGATTTCTGAGGCTTTTCACGAAAAACTGATTGCGAATATAGCCGACGATATCCATCATAAAGAATCTGTAAAAGTAATTTTATTGAGCGGTCCGTCCAGTTCGGGTAAAACAACGACATGCCGGCGCTTGTCCGTGCAGTTGGGCGTTTTAGGCTATGTTCCCGTCCAGATTTCCGTAGATGATTTTTTCGTGGAAAGAGAAGATACGCCCCGGGATGCCAAGGGACAGTATAACTTTGAAACGATTGACGCCATTGATCTGCCGTTATTTAACGATACCCTGAACCGGTTATTGGCGGGAGAAGAAGTGGAATTGCCCAGTTTCAACTTTACCTCGGGAAAAAAAGAATGGAAAGGACACAGGATCAAATTGGAAGAAAAATCCATTCTGGTTGTCGAAGGTATTCATTGCCTGAATCCGAAATTAACAGCTCAGGTGGCTGAGGATACGAAGTACAAGGTATTTGTTTCGGCGCTCACTTCCGTATCCATCGATACGCAGAATCCTATTCCTACAACTGATACCCGTTTGATCAGGCGTATTATCCGGGATTATAAATACCGGGGATATTCCGCTTTGGATACACTCCGCCGTTGGTCCAGTGTGAGGGAAGGAGAGATGAAATATATATTTCCATTCCAGGAAAATGCCGATGTGATGTTCAATACTTCCCTGATTTGCGAATTAGGTGTACTTAAACAATATGCCGTTCCCATATTAAAAGAGGTTCCCGAAACCGAACCGGAATATGCCGAGGCTACACGGTTGCTTAAATTCCTCTCATTCTTCAAGACCATTCCCGAACAAGCCGTTCCGGGCGGTTCGATTTTAAGGGAATTTGTCGGCGGAAGTCATTTTAATTACTAATTCAAGAAATCCATATCGTTAAAAATCATTTGAAAGAAGATAGGATACGTAAATCTCCAATACCAGGATTATGATTAACACACGAAACGAGAAAAGAGTAATGAAGCCGGGCAATATGCTGAATCCGTCCCCGGTGGTAATGGTCAGTTGCGGAAATACTCTTGAAGAATATAATATTATTACGGTTGCCTGGGCAGGTACTGTTTGTTCCGATCCGCCCATGTGCACTATTTCCGTTCGACCCGAAAGACATTCCTATGGGATCATAAAAAAAAACCGGGAATTTGTGATTAACCTTACTACGGAACAATTGGCGACCGCGACCGATTGGTGCGGTGTCCGTTCTGGGAAAAAATATAACAAATTCCTGGAAATGGATTTGACACCTGTCAAAGCTACTAAAGTGCAGGCTCCCCTGATCTATCAGTCGCCGGTTAATATCGAGTGTGTGGTCAAAGAGATCATTCCTTTAGGCTCTCATGATATGTTCGTTGCTGAAATAGTGGCGGTTCACGCCGATAACACTCTTTTTGATAAAAAAACCGATGCACTGCAACTGGATAGATGTAATTTATTATCCTATGCTCACGGTCAATATTATACGCTTGGGAAAAGAATAGGTAAATTTGGTTTCTCCGTTAAGAAGAAATAGAATGAAAAATGTTTTCCTTAAACCGGATAATTTGGAATATCAGCTTTTCGGTTCTTGCGGAGAGTGGATTGATCAATTGGTGAAAGATATACATCACGCAAAACACTACATTTATATTGAGACTTTCCGGCTTAACGATGATATCGCCGGACGAAGGGTATGCGAAGCGTTGATGGTCCAGGCGCAACGGGGCATCGAGATCAAGCTGGTGGTGGATTCGTGGGGCACATGGAAAACTTCTCTTTTTACCGAAATGGAGAATAAAGGGATATCTATTCGCTATTTTAAGAAACTGGTCATCTGTTTCCGGTGGTTTGCCAGGAATCACCAGCGTAATCACCGTAAGATCATAGCTATCGATGACAAAATCGCTTATATAGGATCCGCCAATTTTTCCAAATATAGTTTAAAATGGCGCGAAAGTATTTTGCGGATCGATAATGATATTGCCAAAATATTCAAGTTGATATTCCTGGAAAATTATAAGATCTATAAAAAGAAGATCAAACCCAAAAAATATTATAAGACAATCAATCACCATAACCTTAAGATTATAAGGGAAACACCTTCCATTATCCACCAGAAGACCCGGAACTATTTTATACGACTGATTGAGAACGCTAAAAAAAAGATTACTATCGTAACACCCTATTTCGTGACGGGTAAATCTATCCGCTCCCAACTGGTTAAAGCCGTTAAGCGTGGTGTGGAAGTCAATATCATTATTCCTCTCCATTCCGATGTAAGGAGCGTGGACTGGCTGCGTGATCTTTTTTTAGGTTCCTTATATCGCCACGGCGTTAATTTTTATATGTTCAATAAAGGTAATCTTCACGCCAAGCTCGTTTTGATCGATGATGAAATATTTTCCATCGGATCCACCAATTTTGATTACAGGAGTTTCCGGTATATGCATGAGATCAATCTTTCGGGTACGGATGCTGTGATTTCATCACTCATCAGGGAATACATGGATGATACATTAACGGAATGTACAGCTTTTAATCATACCAGATGGTTGCTACGGCCGTTGCATGAAAAACTGGTCGGAATGTTATTGTATCCGATCAGAAAATTAATATAAAAGAATCATTATGGTAACGGCGTAATCCGGTATTAAGATTAAAAAAACATTATGTTTGCATTATAAAATAGATAAGATATGATCAATACAATCAGGGAAAAGATTCCGGTAACCATATATAAAGATTCGGACGCCGGATCTGTAAAGGCCGCTAAAGAGATCGCCAAATTGATCAAAAGAAAAGCAGCGCAGAATAAAACGGCCGTGCTCGGTTTAGCGACCGGCTCATCGCCGATAAGGGTTTATCATGAACTGGTAAGGATGCACAGGGAAGAAGGACTCAGTTTCAAAAATGTGGTAACATTTAACCTGGACGAATATTACCCGATGAAACCCACCGATCCGGAAAGCTATGTCTATTTTATGAATTATCATCTTTTCGATCATGTCGATATCGATCCGGCAAATGTTCATATTCCCGACGGTACTATTCCGGAGAATGAGATAGAGGAATACTGTACCCGCTATGAATGGGAAATAGAATCTGCAGGGGGAATTGATATTCAGCTTCTGGGTATCGGGAGAAACGGGCATATCGGATTTAACGAGCCGGGTAGCCAGATCTATTCCAAAACCAGGATGGTAACGTTGGATATCGTGACCAAAACCGATGCCGCTTTTGCTTTTGGAGGTACGGACAAAGTGCCCAAGAAAGCCATCACGATGGGTATTTCCACGATCCTGAAAGCCAAACGGATCATTTTAATGGCATGGGGAGAACATAAATCCGATATTATCAACCAGGTGGTTGAAGGCGAAATACAGGATTATGTTCCCGGGACATACCTCCAGCAACATAACAATGTGGAATTTTATATAGACAGATCCGCGGCTTCCCAACTTTCCCGGACGATCGTGCCCTGGTTATTCGAAAAATGCAAGTGGGACAGGAGGCTGATCCGGAAAGCGGTAGTGTGGTTGTGTACGACAACTTCCAAGCCGATACTTAAGCTTACGGATCGTGACTATATAGACAATGGCCTTAGCGAATTACTGGATATTTTTAAATCCGCCTATGATCTCAATATTCAGGTTTTTAATAATCTCCAGCATACGATTACCGGCTGGCCGGGCGGCAAACCGGCAGCGGATGACAGCCAGCGCCCGGAAAGAGCCATTCCTTACCCGAAAAGAGTGGTCGTTTTTAGTCCTCATCCCGACGACGACGTGATTTCTATGGGAGGAACACTTGCACGTTTGGTCCGGCAGGGCCATGATGTTCATGTAGTTTACCAGACTTCCGGTAATTTAGCGGTTTATGACGATGATGTGATGAAATATCTCGATTTTCTGCGTGAAATTTCCATATTACAAGGTATGGAGAGCCAGTTCCAGGATCAGGTATATTCCGTTATCGGGGATTCGTTATCGGAAGGCAGTACCCAAATCCATTCTCCGGAGATCGCCCGGATCAAAACCATAATACGTAAAATTGAAGCGAGGGCGGCATGCCGGTTCATCGGTGTCAAAGATGAAAATATCCACTTCCTGCAAATGCCTTTTTATGAATCCGGAAGTATTAAAAAATACGATCTTTCACAACAGGATATAGATCTCATCATTGATGTTTTGCAGGAAATACATCCTCACCAGATTTATGCTGCCGGAGATTTAAGCGATCCGCATGGTACACACCGGATATGCCTCAACGCAATCAAAGAAGCGCTCCAGCAAATCAAATCCGAGAAATGGCTGAAAGACTGTTATTGCTGGATGTATCGCGGCGCATGGCAGGAATGGGATATTCACGAAGTGGATATGGCCGTACCGCTTAGTCCTGATGAAGTAACCGTAAAACGGAAAGCGATTTTCAAACACCAGTCCCAAAAAGATAACGCCCCGTTCCCGGGTTCTGACAAACGTGAATTCTGGCAAAGGGCGGAGGAGCGGAATCACAATACTGCCGTATTATACGATAAATTAGGGTTGGCGGAATACCAGGCTATGGAAGTATTTGCCCGTTTACAATAGAAAATTCTTTTTTCTTAAAAGTCAAGTCCGATAGAGAACATGAACTGTCCTTTGGGATTCACTATCCTGGCATCTTCTACTCCCCAGGCGTAATCGAATCTGAGAAAATAACCCAGTAGCGAAGCCCGTAATCCGGCTCCGAAGCCGCATACGATCGGTTCAACCTGCCTTCTGACCACAGCGGAGATATAACCGCTTTCCACATAGCGGGTATAGAGGGAATTTTCTTCTGAATACGGCGTCAGGCCGGTCCAGGCGGTACCGATATCGCCGAATAATACCAGTTGCAAAGAATTAAGGAAATTATTGGATAATCTTTTCCGGGCAATCAATTGCACGAACGGAACCCTCAGTTCGGTGTTTAATAAAGCGAAAGAAGTTCCGTTGCGTATATTTTGCGTAAACCCGCGCATATTCGTGGCTAATGTCTGGTAGGCATAATCAATGGTCCGGTCAACCGAAATATCCCTGTTAAATTTGGCAAGCATCCAGTTGTCGATCCCGCCCATGTAATAAATCAGTCTTCCGGATCCGAAATTAGTACTGGCCGCGAATCTGGTTGCCCAGGTCATATTCTTGTATACCTTAACGGATTTTCGGATATCCATCCCTAATACCAACAGGTTTTTCTGGTCTTTCTCCAACCGGTGCTGGTATTCGACGAAGAATTTCATTTTACTTCCACGCCAAAGATTGGTATATAATTCTTTGGAAGAATCGAAGACGAATTCCATCTTGGCTCCTGCCCATACGTGATTTTCATTTTTGGTCCGGAGCGAAAGATCATCCAGCGCTCCGAGGATAAAATTTTCATAGCGGCCCGTCAGGGTAAGCCGGAGGCTCGTTAGCTTATTAAAAGGATATTTGATAATATAGAAAATACTGTTCGATTTTTGTTTGATGAGGTCATAGTCAGCCATGGATTTGATGGATTGCCTGTAAATGATCACCTGATGGTCCACACGACGGGAAAGGTCCTCAAAGCTGAACATAAATTCGTTACTCTCCAGGTCGAAAGAAAGTCTCACGCCACCCGAGATCCGGTAATTTTCAAAAAGATCATTGATCCCGACCATAAACAAAGCGTTCAATCCCGTATTGAGGTAAATGGGGCTTTCGGCGCCTGTAAATTGCTGATAGGTAGTATTGAGAAAACTAAAATCAGCTTGCGTAACTAATTTATTGAGGGTATACTGAACATTGTAATTCCGGGTAACCGGTTGAATGTATTCGATTCCTTCTGTTAAGGCATTGGGTTGGAAACCCGTTTTTTCAGGCCCGGAGAGGAGAGTATCTGACGTTTTTTTAGGAAGCAGGTCACTCTGTCGTACCTGGAAGAAACCATGTTGTGGTATTGTTTTGCGTGTTCCTGCCGGTTTACTTATTAAGGCAAGGCTATCCTGTTTTTGCCTCTCTTTCCACATCTCTTCCTGGAAAGCGGATTTTTGTATTCCGGTTAAGGGATTAAGCTGTACAGGGCGTTTCAGAATGCGCTTTACACCGTCGTAGAGCATGATATCCGCCACATCCCCGGAAGTACTGTTATAGACTTGTTCAAATATCGAATATGCATTATCCGTAAGCGGCGAACTATTCGCTGTATAGGCATAATGGATGATCGTGTCGATTTTGCTGATCATGCTGTCGAAACGGGCGATATAGCGGTTATTGATGCCGTTCTCATCACTCAGGAAAAGGATTTCGTTACGGCTCAATTCCTGCGCATTGGTTTCATTTGCGTATGGAGTGCGGGTAACCTGCAATAATTCCTTTTCTTTCGTATCGTAATGATAGAGATAAAGATCATAGAAAGACTGTGGTTTAGCCTCAAAGAATTTTTCCGGTGCAGGTATCGTATCATGACTTCTTTTGGAGGAGAATATGATCTTTTTCTGGTTGTTCATAAACCGCGGCTGGTAGTCATCATAAATATCATTCGTAATATTTTGAATGGAACGGGACAGGAAACTGTAAATGAAAATATCAGATTGACCGTGCCTGAATCCTGAAAACAGCATTAATCGGCCGTCATCCGAATAAGACCAGTCCGTAATTTTTTCCACATCTACCAGCAACCGTTTTTCCAGTTTATTATCCTCAATCATGTAAGGATAATAATAACAACGACCGCGATCCTCAATGGTGAAGCCCAATATCTCACCGTTAGGATGCCATGCTAATTTCGGATAAGTCAGATCTGGGTTATCCTCCACTTTTTGATACCGGGTGAATATTTTTTTCGGTTTTTTAACACCGGGAGTCTTAAGCCAGATCTTAACCTGTCCCGCTTCATTGGTCGTATATGCATAACTCTCTCCATCGGGTGAAAAGATGATATTACTATATTCCCTTTTCGTTTTGGGTTTGGGGACCAGTTCTTCTCCCTCAGGTAATTCTTTTTTGGTGTCCTTCCTGTACATCACGAAATAATACCGGTACCAGTCCACGAGTAATTTTTCATAACTCACGCCGGTAACATAGTAAAAACCACGTTCATAACTTCTCGAAGTCCTCGTTGTATGTAAAATATTGGCGATGGCGTTCTTCCCGTACCGGTCGACAATGAATTTCCAGAATGAGTGGCCCGCATAAGTAGCGTCGACCGGTGATAGCTGATCGAAATCCACATATTTTTTGGTTAAGATACCGTTTTTTACATAGGCGTCTATTTCACTATTCCAATTCTCTCCCACATAGGAAGCTAATCCGCTGTAATACCATACGGGCACATTATTCAATGATTCGGATGTGATATTGGAACCCACGCTTTGGCCTTCTACCAGCAGGTGGGCATAGATGTTCATGATGCCCGAACGGATCATTTTATCCAGATGTCCGTGATCTCCGTCAAAATAAAGATAAATCTTCGTCCCGTATATATTGGTAACACCACCCTGGTTATAAAAATCGTCATTGTCGAAAGCGAAATTGGACTCCCTGAAATCCGATTGGGTGGTGTATACGATAAATTGTAATTTTTTGGAAGAAGAAAAATTAAGCATCCTCTCTATTTCCTCGATAAAGACCGGCGCTTTATAAAGCGTATATTGAGCCAGTTCTTTGCCGTTCGGGTAAAAATATACGTCGAACTTGGTGGTTCTGAAATAGGTCCAGTTAAATTTCTGGTGTTGTACCCTGTTTTTACCGAAAGTAAGTTGTGAGCCGTTGTAAAATTGGGAATGGGATTCCTGGAGGAAAACCATGAGAATAAAACAAAAAAGCCCTATGGTTTTCAAATAGGAGAAAAAACCGGAACTTCTGTTTTTCATTTATTATTTCTGTTTGTAGGCCACAAAGATAGTAAAAAAGATCATCTTTTTTTGTATTTTTGCGATCAAAATCAAAGAGATGTCTATCAGTGTAACCCATGTTTCAAAAGTATATGGTAAACAATTTGCCCTCAACAATGTTAGCTTCGAAGTAAAAAAAGGGGAGATTGTAGGATTCCTCGGTCCTAACGGCGCCGGTAAGTCCACCATGATGAAGATCATAACCTGCTACATTCCGCCTACTGAGGGAGATGTTTCCGTTTGTGGCCTGGATATTTGGAACGATTCACTGGAATTAAGGAAAAAGATAGGTTATCTTTCGGAGGCCAATCCGCTTTATCCGGATATGTATGTTGCGGAATTCCTGGAGTTTATCGCAGGCGTACACAAAATTAAAAATAAGAAGGAAGCAGTAGCCAGGGTTATCCGCATGACCAACCTGGAATTGGAACAACGGAAAAAGATCCATGCTCTTTCCCGTGGTTATCGCCAACGTGTAGGATTGGCTCAGGCCCTGATTCATGATCCGGAAGTGCTGATTCTGGATGAACCGACTACAGGATTGGATCCCAATCAGTTAGTAGAGATCAGGGATTTGATCAAAGAGTGCGGGAAAAGCAAAACCGTTATGTTGTCGACGCATATTATGCAGGAAGTGGAAGCGGTTTGCGACCGGGTCATCATTATTAACCGGGGGAATATCGTCATCGATGCCGGGATCGGTGAATTACCCGAAGTCGCACAAAAAATGGGTCTTTTGCCAAAGAATACCGATACGGGCGCGCTGAAAATGGAGCAGATATTCCATGCCCTAACCCGTTAAATCATCCGATAATAAATAAGTATAAGGAAATCTATCCGTTCATCGAAGCCAGGAAGTCTTCATTGGTTTTGGAAAAACGCATCCGGTCTTTGATGAATTCCATCGCTTCCACGGTGGTCATATCCGAAAGGTGATTCCTGAGTAACCATACTTTCTGAAGGGTTTCGGGATTTTGCAGAAGATCATCGCGACGTGTACTGGAAGAAACGATATCCACAGCAGGATAAATACGTTTGTTGGATAATTTGCGGTCTAATTGCAATTCCATATTTCCGGTACCTTTAAACTCTTCGAAAATCACTTCATCCATCCTTGAACCGGTATCGATCAGGGCCGTGGAGATAATCGTCAATGAACCCCCGTTTTCAATATTACGGGCTGCTCCGAAGAAACGTTTGGGCTTTTGTAATGCGTTGGCTTCCACACCTCCCGATAACACTTTACCTGAAGCCGGCGCAATAGTATTGAAAGCTCTGGCGAGACGGGTTATGGAATCCAGAAGGATACAAACATCCTGTCCGCATTCTACCATTCTTTTGGCTTTTTCCAATACGACGTTGGCTATTTTCACGTGACGTTCAGCGGGTTCGTCGAAAGTGGATGAGATCACTTCCGCTTTTACGCTTTTCTGCATATCCGTCACTTCTTCAGGGCGTTCGTCTATTAAGAGGATAATAAGATAAATTTCAGGATGGTTATAGGAAATAGCATTGGCTATTTCTTTCAACAGTACGGTTTTTCCAGTTTTAGGTTGTGCTACGATCAATCCGCGCTGTCCTTTTCCGATGGGCGCGAAAAGGTCGATCACCCGGGTACAGATATTATCTCCGGGATGGCCGGTCAGTTTTATTTTCTGATCAGGAAACATAGGAGTTAAATAATCGAAAGGCACACGATCCCTGATTTCGGCCGGGTCACGTCCGTTGATCTTTTCGATTTTCGTAAGCGGAAAGAATTTCTCGCCTTCTTTCGGAGGCCTGATGGTTCCTAAAATAGTATCGCCGCTTTTCAATCCGAAAAGTTTGATTTGCGACATCGAAACGTAAATATCATCGGGCGATGTAAGGTAATTATAATCCGACGACCTTAAAAATCCGCATGTATCATTGGTGATCTCCAATACTCCTTCCGCTGATACGGAGCCGTCAAAATTGGCTTGCGCCACCATATTCCATAATGATTCCGTCGCTTCCGTATTTTCTTCCTGTTTAACCGTACTTACTTCCTGCTTAACCGGTCTTGAAACAATATTTTCCTGAATAAGGTCTTCGGGAAGAGTATCGATGTCCGTAATTATTTCCGTAATGGAGGAAGGTTCTCCGTCTATTTGTATATCCTGCGTTTCCACCGTTTTCACAACTTCCTTTTCTTTCGCAAGTTCTTCAAAAGTAAAATCGTCCAGAAGAATGTCGTTCATGGTCTCGAAATCGACTTTCGGGGTTGCGTAATCATCTTCTTTGAGTATAACCGGATCGTCGAACAGGATTTCCGGAAAATCATCAAGGCTTTTCCTGGTTTCCGTCACCACCTCGTAAGTTTCCCGGGTTTGTTTTTTATTTTTATATACGGATTTTCCTTTCTTTTTACCAGCACTGTATTGTTGGTCTGTTGCGGAAACCATTTCTTCGGTATCGGTTCCCTTTTTGTTTTTACGTTTTGGTCTGGAGTTTTCTTCCGTAGGCATCGGATTGGCAAATACAACGGGATCCGTATCTGATGTCTGTTCGTCTATGATATCGGGAAGAACTTCCATGTCGGTATGGAAAAGGCTTTCTGCTTTTTTTGTAGCGGAAATACCGTTTTTTTCGCCGTTAGCGATAATTCCTGAAGTAATTTTCTTTTCGTTTGAAGTAGCAATAGGAGATTTCTCAGATATAGCAATACGCTTTCTTTTAGGTTTTTTTTCTGAAGAGTCTAACATAATTAAGGTTAAATGTTAATAGTAACGAAGTTTATAAGAAACTTTAATAATAAAATAAAAAATACAATTAATCTGAAAATTATTTTATCTTATAAATAACGCGATGAAGATATAATCGCGATGCAAAAATACAATATTTTTTAAATAACGAAACTTATTATAAGAAATTATTTTCCGAAAATGTGATCGCTCATCACAATTCTCAGGTATCCCCCGTAATTAAAAGCCAGGTCGGTATAGGGTTTCAGATTTATACTACTTGCGGATACATAGAAAACAGGGTCAATGGATATATATTTGTTGAAAACGATCTTTAATCCCGCCGCTAATGAAAATCCGTAGCCGGGGCCTCCGAATTTGGTATTGTATTTTTGCATATCGACACCGGGAATATAGTTCGCCCCGTTATAATAATCCAGTAAAGTAAATTGCCGTTCTTCCTCGATTAGAGCGAAGAACTTTTTGACATCCACAAAATTGAATTGCACACCCAGTTCCAGATATGGCTTTATCATATGGTGAGGATGAAATAAATAGGAAACGGCCAGGTCGAAAACAGAACGGTTTTCCTTGGCTATGAGATGTTGCGGGAAATAATTGTTACGCATATTGCCCGGAGGCGCGTTATATTTCAGCGTAAATACATCGGTGGCCGATAATCGTGTAAAAGAATAGGTAAGACTTATGGCCCAGTTCTTATTAAACTTATAACGCAAACCCAGGGCGATGGAGAGGCTTACCGAATATTTCATATCTTCCGGCAATTGGTCAAGATAAACAGAGTCCGTTACATAAGGATGTTTATCGACGATGATTTTATAAATTTCGTCGTACCAATATTTATTTCCTAATACATAATTGATATTATTGGTATTTTCGGGACTTCCGTTATAATAGGACGCGTTATATTTGTTTCCGAAATAAGCACCTGCGCCTATCAAAAATTCAAAACCTTTATCAAGCAAACTGCTGTCGGTAACGGGAAGAGCGGGATATTGCTGCCCTTTCACCTCACCAAAAATGATACTTAAGAATACCAAAATAACAACTGTTTTTTTCATTCCTTTCAGGATTATAAATGGATTACTTCCCCGTATGCCGCTGCCGCCGCCTCCATAATCGCCTCTGACAATGTAGGGTGAGGAAAAACGGAATGGATAAGGTCGTGGCCCGTCGTTTTCTTAGCCCTTGCAACTACCGCTCCGCCGATCATTTCCGTTACATTCTCCCCGATCAGGTGGCATCCCAGCCATTCGCCGGTTTGTTTGTCGAATATTACTTTAGCCATCCCGTCCCTCTGTCCGGAAGCGGTTGCCTTACCGGATGCCGTGAAGGGGAATTTTCCTACCAGGATTTCTTTACCGGCTTCAAGACATGCTTTTTCCGTCATCCCCACAGACGCGATTTCAGGAGAAGTATAGGTACATCCCGGAATATTGCCGTAATCGACGGGAGGAGTGCCCAGTCCGGCTATATTTTCCACGCATACCAACGCTTCGTGTGAGGCTACATGAGCCAATGCGGGACCATGGACTATATCGCCGATGGCGTAAATCCCTTCACAATTGGTTCTGTAAAAATGGTCGACTTTGATTTTATTACGATCCGTAGCAACTCCATATTCATCCAGTCCGATTCCTTCAATGTTAGGCATGACGCCTACTGCCGACAACACAACCTCGCATTCGATCTCCGAGATCTTGTCTTTGGCATCCTTAACAGTAACTTTACATAACGGTCCGGACGTATCAACCTTCTCTACGGAGGCGGAAGCCATGACCTTAATCCCCGCTTTGCGCAACGACCTGTCCAGATGTTTGGCGATCTCCTCATCTTCCGCGGGAACCACATTCTGCATATATTCCACCAGAGTAACCTTACATCCCAGGGAACCGTAGAAATAAGCGAATTCACTGCCGATAGCGCCGGAACCCATCACCACCATTGACTGCGGCAGCGCAGGTAAAGTAAGCGCTTCCCGGTAGCCTATGATTTTTGTGCCGTCCTGGGGAATATGCGGTAATTGTCTGGAACGTGCTCCCGTAGCCAGAATAATATGGTCGGCTTCATAAACGGAGATTGCTCCTTCGTTACCGGTCACTTCTACTTTCTTTTCCTTGAGTATTTTTCCGAATCCGGTAATCACGTCCACATTATTTTTCTTTAAAAGGAATTGTACCCCTTTACTCATCGTATCTGCTACGGTGCGGCTTCTTTTTACAATAGCTTCGAAATCGGGTTTTACTTCCCCTTCGATCTTAATGCCGTATTCCGGCGCATGTTTTGCGTATTTGTATACCTGAGCTGATTTAAGCAGGGCTTTCGTAGGAATACAACCCCAGTTCAAACAAATTCCTCCCACTTCCGCCTTTTCCACCACCGCTGTTTTCAGGTTGAGCTGACTGGCCCGGATTGCGGCTACATAACCGCCGGGTCCGCTGCCTATTACTATTACATCATATTTCATTATAATCAGTTTTATTTTCTTATCAATTAGTAGTAAAACAAGTGAAATTAAATATGAAAATCCGTAAAATCCCGTTTCATATTAATTCCGGCATTATATTGTTTTAAACCCGGATATTTCATTAGAATTCCAAATGGTAAATTGATAATTTTTTGTATTTTTGGACTCCATTTCCGGACCATAATTCCCGGCAAAATTAAACATAAATAAAATAATAACCAATGAACGGTTTTGATAAAATGAACAGCAAATTTGATGTGATTAATAAAATTATTGATACTCTGAAACTTATAAATAATGTAGAGGCCATTACCATCCTTGATAAAGACATTATTTTACAACAACTCCGTGAAGCTTATATCGCTGTACTGGAAATGGATACGGAAATAACCTGCCCTTCGTGCGATGAAGGGTCCCATGAAACCGGAAAGCCGGTCCTGACGGAGGAAACCCAATCTGTACCGGAAACAGCCGTTCAGGAATCCGAGAATCCCCCAGAGGTAACGCAACCGGAAATTGCAGAAGTGGAGATCCCCTCTGTTGCCGGACCGGAACACGTTGAAGAAGAAGTGACGGTAAGAGAGACTATCGAAGTTTCTTTCACATCGGAAATTACAAATGTTATACCGGAAGAAATACCGGTAACCGAAGAACCTGAAGTTATGGCGGATCCCATTCCGGACATAAAAGAACCGGAATTATTTGCCGATGACGAACCTGCAGAAATAGTAGAAAAGCCTTCGATACAATCGGCGGTCCATACCATACCGGTTCCGGAATTAAGTTTTTCTTCCCAAAACCAGGAGCAGGAATTCGAAGGGAATGAAGATATTCTTCATTTTATATCTTCCGGCACTAAACCTGCGTCCCGACAGGAGCCTGAAAAAAAAGAGGAATCCGTTCCGGTAGCGGATTCAACGGAAGTTCCATCGCCCGGTCCTGTTACAACGGAGATTCCCCAGGGAAAAAATCCGGAAGTGGTTACCCCGCAGGAGCCTGAAATTAAAATCGACCAGGTTTATCATGCGGAGGTTACGGTCGAGACGACTACTTCTACCCAGAAAAGATCTCTGAATGACCTCCTGACCGAGAAAAAAGAAGATAATTCTTTAAATACTAAATTCCAGAATGCTAAAATCGTGGATCTTACCAAGTCTATTTCTATCAACGATAAATTTTTATTTATCAAAGAATTATTCAGGAACAGGGGAGAAGAATTCAGTCAGTCTATCCAGGCGCTCAATAATTGCCGGGATATAGAAGAAGCTTTCGGAGTGATGGAAAAATTGAAAAAGCATTATTTTTGGGATTCTACCTCGCCGGCTTATCTGGCTTTATGTGATTTGGTAAGAAGAAAGTTTTAGCAGATGAATATATCGGAAGATACACTTCTGGAAATAAAAAGAAAGCTTGTCGATCTGGCATTGTCCCATCAGCAAAAAGCTTCCGAAACGGCACAGGCGTTAATGAATGAAGCCCAGCAGATGGCTAATGACTACGGCGCCCCGAAAGATCGTTATGACGCTTTCCGTACCAAACAAATGCGCCAGGCGGAAATCTATTCCAATCAGTTCGATGTGGCCCAGCAAAATATCCGTACCCTCAATAAGATCGAATTGGATAAAGTGTCCCGTCAGGTCGAATTCGGAAGCCTGGTAATCACCGATCGCCAGAAAATGCTGGTAAGCATCAGTCTGGGTAAATTGGAACTGGACCGGGAATTATATTATGCCATATCGGTACAGGTCCCTCTTTTTAAAGTGATGGAGGGGAAAAAGATAGGTGAAGAATTTACGTTTAACGGGCTCACCCAGAAAATTACGGCTCTGATTTAAAATTAGCCGGAACATTACCATTACATTTTTGAACTAAATAACTAATATAATATAAATTATGAAAAGATTATCAGCAATTCTATTATCCTTTGTATTGATATTCTGTATCAATTTACAGGGGAATGCCCAAAACGACGGGTATCAGTTCACAACTATCAAAGAAAATCCGTATACGTCGGTAAAAAACCAGAACCGGTCCAGTACATGCTGGAGTTTTTCGGGTATCGGGTTTCTTGAGACCGAGCTTTTGCGCCTCGGCAAGGGTGAATATGATCTTTCGGATATGTGGGTCGTGAATAAAACGTATAACGATAAAGCGGATATGTATGTCCGGATGCACGGAGAACACGCTTTTGGTCCGGGAGGCGGTTTTTGTGATGTGACCAGCGTAATCAGGAAATACGGTATAGTACCGGAAGAAATCTATGACGGGAACAATTACGGGGAAACCCTTCCGATCCACGGGGAATTGGATGCCGTGTTGCAAGCTTACCTCGAGGCTATCGTGAAAAATCCCAATAGGAAATTATCTCCCGCATGGAAAAACGGATATAATGCATTGGTGGAAACTTATCTGGGCAAGACTCCGGAAAATTTCACTTATCAGGGAAATCAATACACACCTCTTTCTTATGCCGCTTCATTAGGATTAAATATGGATGATTATGTAAGTATTACTTCTTATACCCACCATCCGTTTTATACACAATTCGCCCTGGAAATTCCCGACAACTGGGCTATGGCTCTTTCTTATAACCTTCCTTTGGATGAAATGATGGAAGTAATGCATTATGCGGTGGATAACGGTTATTGTATCGCCTGGGGAAGCGACGTAAGCGATAAAGGTTTCAACTGGCGCAAGGGCGTGGCTATTATGCCGGAGAAAGATTTTACTTCGGAAGACGGATCCGACCGGGCAAGATGGGAAAAATTATCCCAAAACGAAAAAGAACAGGAACTTTATAATTTCAATAAACCCGGAAAAGAAAAGATAATTACGCAGGAGATCAGGCAGGAAGGGTTTGATAACTATACTACCACCGACGACCATGGGATGGTGATCGTGGGAAAAGCGAAAGACCAGGCCGGTAACCCTTATTTTATCGTGAAAAATTCTTGGGGAACTGCTCCAACAAATCCTTATAACGGGATGTTTTATGCTTCGGAACCTTTTGTCCGGATGCAGACCATTAATTTTATGATCCATAAAGATGCCATACCCAAACATCTCAAGAAAAAATTGAATATTAAATAATCTATAATAATAGTTATGATGAAAGCCAAATTGTTAGAACGTTTTTCCAAATATATTTCTTTCCCTACTACTTCGGACGAGAATTCGGAAACTTATCCCAGTACTCCCGGGCAACTGGTGATCGGGGATTATCTGGTTGATGAATTGAAAAGAATAGGCCTGGCAGATGTGGAAAAAGACCGGTACGGATACGTTACCGGTACATTGCCGGCTAATACCGATGAAAAACAACCGGTAATCGGTTTTATCGCCCATTTCGATACGGCTCCCGATATGCCGGGTATCTCCACTCCGCGGGTAATCGAGAATTATGACGGTAAAGATATTATGTTGGATGTCGAAACCAACACAGCCCTTACGTTGGCCGATTTTCCGGAACTTGGAGATTATAAGGGACAGACTTTACTGGTAACGGATGGTAAGGGATTACTGGGCGCCGACGATAAAGCCGGTATTGCCGAGATTATTTGCGCCATGGAATATTTGGTGCAACATCCTGAGATCAAACATGGTACGATAAAAGTGGGATTTACTCCGGATGAAGAGATCGGGAAAGGTGTCATTCATTTTGATGTGGCTAAATTCGGTTGTGACTTCGCCTATACGATGGATGGCGGAGCGATCGGCGAACTGGAATATGAAAATTTTAATGCGGCTTCGGCAGTAATACAGATTCAGGGAAGGAATATCCATCCCGGTTATGCTAAAAATAAAATGGTCAATTCCCAGTTGATCGCCATGGAATTTAACGCCATGCTTCCGGAATTTGAAAAGCCCCAGTACACACAGGATTACGAAGGATTTTTCCTTTTAACCAAAATGGAAGGAACTGTTGAAAACAGCACGTTGAATTATATTATCCGCGACCACGACCGTGACCGTTTCGAAAATAAAAAAGAGCTGATCACACGTGTGGTGGATTTTCTCAACAGTAAATATGGAGACAGGCTTACTTGTGAGATTAAAGATCAGTATTTCAATATGAAAGAGAAAGTGGAACCTGTCTTCTATGTGGTGACAAGAGCCATCAAAGCGATGGAAGAAGCCGGTGTGGAACCGGTCGTGGTGCCGATCAGGGGAGGTACGGACGGAGCTAACCTTTCTTTTAAAGGATTGCCATGTCCCAATATATTTGCCGGCGGACATAACTTCCACGGAAAATACGAATATGTTCCGCTCGAATCTATGGTGAAAGCCGTAGAAGTGATTGTGAACATCGCCAGGGTATAAGATTTGTTTTCAGCCATCAAGGAAAAGTTTACAAAGGAATTTTAAAAAGACATAGATACTTTTTATCATTCTTAGCGAAGCGAAGAATCTCATTCCTTTATAATATGGATTTTTTACGGACACTGAGTTAATCGCAGTGTCCGTTTGTCTTTCGCACAGTTATTAAATCCTATAACCTATGTCTTTTGAATTGAAAAAGCTATATTTGCATCCCGAAATGTAAAAAAGGTTTTGCCATTGATTATTCATATTTAAAAACTTAAAACTATTGAAAATGAAAAAATTAGTAAAAATTGTATCGCTTTTATCTATCGCGATCTGTTTGACCGGAAATGCTGTTACGCATGCGCAATCGTCCTATAATCACAGCATCGGGGTTACAGTGGGAACATTTTATGGTCCTACCTATAAAACTTTTTTAATGGAGAAAATGGCTTTACAGGTTGATTTGGGAGTTAAATTGAATACTGTATCCGATTGGCCGGGAGTAACATGGGATTTGGAACTGAATCCTAATCTTGTTTATCAAAGTAATATAGGAAATAGCGGACTATCATGGTTTGCCGGAGGCGGATTGAGCATTGGATACGCATTTGCCCGGACGCACAGAAATAACAGTTTTTATTTTGATTTCGGTAAATTCGGCGCTAATGCTATCGGAGGACTTGAATATACATTATCATCGGTACCGTTATCACTTCAATTCGATTTTCGTCCGGGATACGGATTCTTATTCCACAGTGAAGTTGTTGACCTGCTTGGAGTAAGAACCAGGCTCAATATGACAGAGCATTATTTCGACTGGACTATCGGTTTAAGCGTCAGATACACTTTCTAAGGTTACTTAATTTATTGTGTCCCATACGAATGACCAAAACGTAGATCTGCTTTCTGTCATTCTGAGCGAAATCTCTTTCCTGTATAATACGGATTTTTTACGGACACTGAGTTTATCGAAGTGTCCGTTTATGATGATATAGGCTAAACTTTTCGCACATTTTCTTTTTATTATCTGATAGGTTATGTTTAAGAATAGAAACAACTACATTTGCACCCCGAAATGTAAAAAAGGTTTACCACAGATATTCATATTTTATAAGTTAAGCTATTGAGATGAAAAAATTAATGAAAATTATTTCACTTTCATTTATTGTGATTTTTTTAACCGGAAATGCTGTTACATATGCGCAATCTTCCTATAATCACAGTATTGGGGTTACGATAGGAACATTTTATGGTCCGACTTATAAAACTTTTTTGATGGAAAAAATGGCGTTGCAGGTTGATTTGGGGGTTAAGCTAAATACCATACTCGACTGGCCCGGAGTGGCATGGGACCTGGAACTGAATCCTAATCTGGCTTATCAAAGTAATATAGGAAATAGCGGATTATTATGGTTTGCCGGAGGAGGGCTGAGCCTGGGGTATGCTTTTGTAGAGACCTATAAAAGTTATAGCGACTATTTTAATGCGGGTAAGTTCGGGGTGAATGCTATCATCGGCATGGAATATATTTTTTCATCCGTGCCGCTGTCTCTCCAGCTTGACTTTCGTCCGGGATATGGATTGATATTCTACAATGAGATATTAGACCCATCGGATATATGGTGGGCTGAAATTTTAGGAATGACGGATAAAGATTACAAGTATAAAATAAGAGATCATTATTTCGACTGGACTATTGGTTTAAGCCTTAGATATACTTTCTAAGGTTACTTAATTTATTGCATCCCATACGAATGACCAAAACGTAGATCTGCTTTCTGTCATTCTGAGCGAAGCGAAGAATCTGGTTTCTGTATAATACAAGGGATCCTTCACTATCGTTCAGGATGACAAAACCTAATACGTATTTACTGAAAACAGATACTGGGGATCGAAATATTTGTTTAGGATGGCGTTTATTAAAGATTGTCATTCTGAGCGAAGAATCTGTTTCCCGTATAATCCGGATTTTTACGGACACTGAGTTTATCGAAGTGTTCGTCTCTGATATGATAAGTCAACTTTTTGGACTTTCTTTTTTATCCAGCACAATTTGCGCGATATTTTAGAGAACCGGATATTATAGTTACTAGTTTCCTGCATGGTTTTAGCCTATCTGCTAAAGATCATTTTTATCCTTCGGAATGGAAAAATTTCTTTTTTCTGACTAAAAAATTCCCTTATTTTCTATCTCTTGATTTTTTTCTCCTAATACAGAATTAATTCCATATTAAATTAACAAAAAAATAATATTTTGTTACCTGAGAATCTATAAATAAACTGATTTATTGTATTGATAATGAATTATATATATTATTCCGGTATGAAATTGTCAAAAAATGCCGTTTTTAAATAAAGAAAAAAATCTTTATTCGGAAATTTTTCGTATCTTTGCAACGAAAACAAAGTGTAAAATGGGAACCAAGAACGGGAAAATCAGAAAAACTATGCAGGGTGTTCCGGAGCCAACCATCCGGCGCATGCCCACATATTTGAATTTGATTAGGGAGTTGAGGGAAAAAGGAGAAATCAATATATCAGCACCACAGATAAGCAACAGGCTCAGTATGGATTCGACACAGGTAGTAAAAGATCTTTCCTATGCAGGAGCATCCGGCAAGCCTAAGGTAGGCTATGTGCTGGAAGATCTGTTTGATTGCCTGCAGGATTTCCTGGGTTATAACAGGCGCCAGGAAGCATTTTTAGTAGGTGCCGGATGTTTGGGTAGCGCCCTGATCCAGTATCGCGGTTTTTCGGAAACATCCATGGACATCGTGGCGGCTTTCGATAATGATCCGGAAAAGGTAGGATCTGATATAGGAGGAATTCCTGTTTTCAGCATGGAAAAATACCGTGATCTTGCCGACCGGCTTCATATTCCGATCGGTATTATCACAACGCCCGCTTCGGCGGCCCAGGAAGTTGCCGATCTCATGGTCGCCTGGGGCATCAAGGCTATCTGGAATTTTGCTCCGGTTGTCCTGAAAGTGCCTTCACACGTCATCATGCAGGATACGCACATTTATGCCAATCTCGCCGTCATCCTGAATAAGCTGGCGGTATTGCAGGAGAAATAATCACAATATCATAACTTAATATTCCACAGTTATAAAATAAACATCATGAACACACAAAACACGATGGTAAACGAAACCACGAGGCATTTCAAGCAGGTACTCGATATTATCGAGAAATACGACCGCGATAAAACGCGCCTCATTACTATCCTGCAGGAAGTGCAGGCAGTATACCGCTATCTTCCGCAGGAAGTGTTGACCTATGTAGCCACTGCATTGGATATGCCTGTTGCGCAGGTATACGGGGTCGCTACCTTCTATGCTCATTTTTCTTTGGAAGCCAAAGGAAAATATGTTATCAAAGTTTGCGACGGTACGGCATGCCATGTTAAAGGTTCATCCAAATTACTGGATACCATTACCGGGAAATTGAAATTGTCCAAGGATAAACATACGACCGATGATATGTTGTTCACGCTGGAAGCGGTAAGTTGCCTCGGTGCATGCGGACTCGCCCCTGTAATGGTGATCAACGAACAGGTCTATGGCGAGGTAACCTCGAAAAAATGTGAAGAGATTATTGATGAAATTATCAATAACGAAAAACAGTAAGCGGGTTTCCAATTAACTTATAAAAAAGAGAAGAAATGGCTACAATAAATTTAAAAGAAATAAAAGAGAACTTTAGTAAAGCGGCTTCCCACATTGATAAACGTATCGTGGTTTGTGCGGGAACAGGTTGTATTGCCAACGGGTCGCTTAAAGTATATGAAGAGTTTGAGAGATGTCTGAAAGAGGCAGGTCTGGACTTGTTCGTGGACCTGAAACTGAATTATCATGATGACGAGAAGGCTTATCAGTTGACTGGAAGCGGTTGCCAGGGATTCTGTGCCCAGGGACCACTGGTAAATATCCTTCCTTCGGAAACCATGTATACCAAAGTAAAGCCGGAAGATGTTCCGGAAATTATAGAACGCTCTATTAAAAATGAAGAAGTAATAGACCGTCTTTTATATGTAAATCCTGCTGATGGGAAAAGAAGTAAAGGACAAACCGAAATACCATTTTATAAACGTCAAACCCGTTTGGTATTGGGAGAATGCGGTCACCTGGATCCGAGTAACATCCGTGAATATATATCCCATGACGGATACGCGGCTGCCGAAAAAGCTTTTACTAAAATGACCCCGGAAGAAGTGTGCAATACGGTTCTGGAATCCGGTCTTCGCGGACGTGGCGGCGGCGGTTTTCCTACCGGACGTAAATGGTTGTTAACCTTACAGGAAGATTCCCCGAAAAAGTATGTGATATGTAATGGTGACGAAGGTGACCCGGGTGCTTTCATGGACAGGAGTTTAATGGAAGGAAATCCACACCGTGTACTGGAAGGAATGATGATCGCGGCGAGAGGTATCGGTGCGGATGAAGCTCATGTATACGTACGTCTCGAATATCCTTTGGCTATCGAAAGAATGAAAAAAGCGATCGATGATGCTATGGAAATCGGTATATTGGGAGAAAATGTATTTGGTAGCGGACATAATATGCACATCCATATTATGGAAGGTGCCGGAGCGTTTGTTTGCGGAGAAGAAACCGCCCTCATGGCTTCGATCGAAGGTAAAAGGGGAATGCCCATGCCGAAACCGCCATTTCCTGCGCAAAAAGGATTGTTCGGCAAACCTACCGTTATCAATAACGTGGAAACACTGGCAGCCGTACCGCTGATCGTAAGGAATGGTCCTGAATGGTTCAATGCCTACGGTACTGAAAAATCCAAAGGAACCAAAACTTTCGCTTTAACCGGACATGTGGCCAATACAGGTTTGATTGAAGTTCCTTTCGGAACTACATTAAGGGAAATTGTATATAATATCGGTGGCGGCGTAACCGATGATTCCGGTAAAATTACCGGTGAAGGATTCAAAGCGATCCAGATCGGGGGTCCTTCCGGCGGATGTTTGACGGAAGATGACATTGACCTTCCTATCGATTACGATACATTATTGCAAAAAGGAGCCATGGTAGGATCCGGCGGATTGGTAGTAATGAATAAACAATCCTGTATGGTTTCCATTGCGCGCTTCTTCATGAATTTTACCCAGAATGAAAGTTGCGGAAAATGCGTTCCCTGCCGGGAAGGTACCAAACAGATGCTCTCTTTATTGGATGAGATCATCGACGGAACAGCTACCGAAGAAAGCTTCGAGCTTTTACAGGAAGTGGCCCAGGTAGTGAAAAAAGCTTCCCTCTGTGCATTGGGTAAAACAGCTCCCAGTCCGGTAATCTCTACAATCGATAAATTCCTGGATGAATATAAGGAGCATATTTTCGACAAGCGATGCTCTACCAATAACTGTAAAGCGCTGGCCAGCATTACGATCGATGCTGAAAAATGTATCGGCTGTACTTCCTGTGCCCGTAAATGTCCTGTAGGAGCCATAAGCGGAGAAAAGAAACAACCTCATGTTATCGATCCCGCTTTATGTATAAAATGCGGTGTATGCGCAGAAGCTTGTAAGTTTAATGCTGTAATAGGTTTTTAATAGAAAGGAAACATTATAATGGAAACTAAAGGAACAATCAATATAGACGGGATGACCATCCCGATTGAGAATGAAAAAAATATTCTCGAAGTGATCCGTAAAGCCGAGATCGAATTACCGACTTTCTGTTATCACTCTCATTTAAGTACTTACGGTGCCTGCAGGCTTTGCGTTTGCGACATCGAAGGCATGGGGATCCAGGCTACCTGTACCATTGCTCCGAGAGATGGAATGGTAGTACGTACCAATACCGAAGAAGTAAGGAAAATAAGAAAAATTAACCTGGAATTATTACTGGCCAACCATGACATCAGCTGTCCGAGCTGCGCCCGTTCCAATAACTGTAAATTGCAGGACCTTACCAGAAGGTTAGGAGTCGACAAAGTACGTTTCAGGAAAACAGATAAAGTAGAACCCATCGATAACCAGTCCTGGAGTATCATTCATGACCCGAACAAATGTATCCTATGCGGCGATTGTGTACGGGCATGTAAAGAGATACAGTCTGTAGGCGCGATCGATTTCGTGAACCGCGGTTCGAAAACCACCGTGGCTCCAGCTTACCTGAAAAGTCTGGCGGATGTGGAATGTGTATACTGCGGACAATGCGTATCCGTATGTCCTGTGGGTGCGCTTATCCCGAAAGGTGAAACCGAAGAAGTATGGAAAGCGATCCATGATCCTGAAAAATATGTAGTGGCACAAATCGCGCCTGCTGTTCGCGTGGCGTTAGGCGAAGGCTTTGATATGGAAGCCGGAAGCGTTACCACCGGACAAATTGTGGCGGCTCTTAAAAGAATCGGTTTCGACCAGGTATACGACACCTCTTTCGCAGCCGACCTTACCGTATTGGAAGAAGCGACCGAATTTATCGAAAGAAAGATCAAAGGGGAAAAACTTCCGCAATTTACTTCCTGCTGCCCAAGCTGGGTGAAATTTACCGAACAATATTATCCGGAATTACTTCCTAATCTCTCAACCTGTAAATCACCGCAACAGATGTTTGGCAGTGTGGCACGGGAAGTATTACCCAAATTACTCAATATCAAACCCGAACAATTGGTTATCGTTTCTATTATGCCTTGTACGGCTAAGAAATTCGAAGCCAAGAGAGAAGAATTTATTCATGACGGCGTTGCGGAAGTAGACCACGTATTAAGTACGGAAGGTCTCGGCAGAATGATCCATGAAACAGGGATACAGTTCAAAAAACTGACTCCCGAATCATTTGATCTTCCGCTTGGTTTTAAGACCGGTGCCGGTGTTATTTTCGGTAATTCAGGTGGTGTAAGCGAAGCTGTTTTACGTTTTGCCTACGAAAAACTGACCGGTGAAAAATTACTGGATAATGATTTTAAAATAGTAAGGGGTACCGACGGCATCCGTACTGCGGAACTGGAATTAGGTAAAGTGAAGTTGAAACTGGCTGTTGCCCACGGTTTGGCTCATGCACGCGAACTTTGTGAACAAATCACCCGCGGAGAGTCTGACTTCGACCTTATTGAAGTTATGTCATGCCCCGGCGGATGTATAGCCGGAGGAGGTCAGCCGGTAAGCTTTGATCACGATTTCCGTGAAAAACGTACGCAAGCCCTCTACAATGTGGATAAACAACTCCAGTTACATAAATCCCAGGAAAATCCTTATGTGAAGGAATTATACCAGATGACACTGGGTGAAATCGGCGGACCTAAAGCACACGAATTATTACATACCCATTATCATGGCCGTAAGAGAATCGTAAATCAAAATATTACGATCCGTAATACCGAACAACCGAAAATCGAAGTTTGCGTATGCGTGGGTACCAATTGTTTCCTTAAAGGTTCGCAGGAATTACTGAAACAACTTATGGACTATGTGACCGAAAATAAACTTGAGGACATAGTAGGTTTCGAAGGTCAGGATGAGATGGTAGACGTAAAGGCGACCTTCTGTTTCGAAAGATGTGATCGTGGTCCGGTGGTACGGGTTAACGACACTATCATTGAATACGCTTCTTTTGATAAAGTGAGGGAGGTATTGGATAAAGAAGTGGAACGTATCGGAAATATGCTTTCCAAACAACATATTTAACCATTTTCGTAAAAGGACCACCCGGAATAGCTCAGCCGGGTGGCGCCCTTTTTAATTATTGTTTAAACTTAACAATATGAAATAAGGTCTTTACAAAAGAAATAACAATCCATTAGAGCAACCGGGGACACAGAAATTATTAATACCTATCATATCTCACATTTATTACGGAATAATTTTAAATCCTAAAAGCCCTTGTGTCCCCGGTAGCAAATGGTTTAGAATGTAAAGCTATGAATAAAAAATTCTCTCCGGGCGACAGGAAGACAGTCGTATATACCACCAAAGCCAAGTGCCGGGACTGCTATCGTTGTGTCAGGGTATGTCCTGTACACGCCATTAAAATGGAAGACGGCCAGGCGCAGGTGATTACCGAAAACTGTATTGCCTGCGGCACCTGTATTACGGAATGTCCCCAACATGCCAAAACCTATACAACGGATTATGGTAAAGTATTGCAGATGCTGGAGGGAGAAAATTCATTGATGGTCAGTCTGGCTCCTTCTTTTGCCGGTTATTTTACAAAATGGGAACAAAAAAGGATTCCGTCGGCACTGAGGGCGCTGGGATTCAATTATGTGGCTGAAACGGCAGTAGGAGCATGGCATGTTGCCAACGCTTCATTCGGGTATATTAAAGACCATGAGCAGCAAAACCATATTTGTACCTCATGTCCGGCCATTGTGAATTATATAAATATTTATATGCCTCAATATTCGGGAAACCTGGTTCCGGTCTCTTCACCCATGATCGCGCATGCCAGGTTATTAAAAAAAGAATTTCCCAGGGCTAAATTTGTCTTCATCGGGCCGTGTGTGGCTAAGAAAGACGAGGCTTTCCAATACGAGAAGGAACATCTTATAGATGCGGTATTGACCTTTGACGAATTGGAAGAATTGTTTAAGTTGAAAAATATAAAACTGGATTCATGCGAAGAAAGCCAATTTGACCAGGAAGTTACCGGGGATGCCCGGCTTTTTCCTTTGGAAGGAGGGCTTTTGCGTACGGCGGGAATGCCCACGGATATGTTGGATAGCCGTATTATTGCGGTAAGTGGATTTGAAGAGATCAAAGAAGTACTTGAATCGATGAAAGGCGGGAAGCAACGAATCGTGATAGATCCGTTATTTTGCCGTCACGGATGTATCAACGGTCCGGTAGCGAACAGGTCTGAAAATATATATGATAAGCGTAGCCAGGTATTGGATTACGCGTCCAAATCTCCGGGTGTAAAAAGTGAAGAAGTACTGGCTAATTTCACTAAAGCGGAATATCATGGAAAACCTCTTAAAAGTACCGCTTTTACAGAAGACCAAATCAAAGAAGTATTGGCTGTCATCGGGAAACATTCAGCGGAAGATGAATTGAATTGTATGGCATGCGGGTATAACAGTTGCAGGGAAAAAGCCGTCGCGGTTTTGGAAGGTGTAGCGGAACCTGAAATGTGCATGCCTTATATGAGGAGAGTAAGCGAACAGAAATTCGAAACGCTTATCCAGTATGACCCTAACGGAATCGTAACGCTGGATAAAAAATTGGAAATCGTCCATATGAATGAGGCGTTTAAAAAAATGTTCGCCTGCTCCGATTCGATATACGGGAAGAATATATCCTATCTCATCGATCCCGAACCTTTCGAAAAAATAACCACGGGAAGCAGTGAACTTATCCGTGAAAACATTCATTACGCCAATTATAATATTACCGCGCACGTGGTCGTATACGCTCTTCCGGAACAGGAACAATACGTGGGTATCTTTATGGATGTCACGGATTTTCAAACTAACCAGGAAAAACTTTCCGATATTAAATCCGAAACCCTGAATAAAGCCCAGGAGTTGCTCGACCATCAGATATCGATGGCCCAGGATCTGGCGCGTTTTTTGGGAGAGCATACCGCGAAAGAAGAGTATTTGTTGAACAGCCTGATCAACCTGACCAAAAAATAATTCCGGCTTATTATGTATATACATACCGATGTTTTCGCCGTCCAGTCTTCCAAAAAACCACAGTGGCCCTGTGGGGATGCTTACGGTGTTATCCGGGATCTTAAAGCTACGACGATCATCCTGGCCGACGGATTGGGTTCGGGCGTAAAAGCCCATATAGCTGCCACCATGTGTGTGTCCCGCTTAAAAGGATTGATCACGGAAGGGGCGAGTCTGCGGGAAGCTTTCCGTTCGGTAACCGATACCATGGATAAGGCCTGGGGATCGGGAGATCCTTTTGCCGTTTTTACCGTGGCAAGGATATTGAATAACGGGCAGGCCACAGTTTTGACCTATGAGATGCCTCCGCCTATCCTGATAAATCCCGTTTATGCGCAAATCCTTAAAGACAGGGTCTATACGCAAAAGAAAGCCATCATTCACGAGTCTTATTGTATGTTGTCGAAAGACGAAGGAATCCTGTTGATGTCGGATGGGATCACTCAGGCTGGCATCGGGCAGAGGTTCGTTTACGGTTGGGAATCGGAAGGCGTACAGCGGTATGTGGAATCGAAATTGAACGGTGAGAGGATAGATGGAGAAAGTTTGGTGATGGATATCCATGCCAAAGGGCGTTCTTATTGGCCGAATGACAAGGGTGACGATTGTTCGGTGGTGCTGGGACTGAACCGTCGCGGTATTATCGTAAACCTGATATGCGGACCGCCGTTAGATAAAGAGAATGATGAAAAATTCGCCCGTTCTTTCATTAATTCGGAAGGGATCCATATTGTTTGTGGAGGTACTACGGCCAAGATTATCTCTAATATGGCTAAAAAGAAACTGGAAATAAAAAAATCGGATAGTTCCGTTACACCTCCGGCTTATAGCATCGACGGATTTGAAATGGTGACCGAAGGAGTGGTTACCTTGAATCAGGTTTATCACCTGTTGGAAGATAATACCGCCGATTTACCGATGGAGACCATTCCTGGAGAACTGGCTTGGTATCTTCGTATGGCCGACCGCATCAACGTGTGGGAAGGAACCGCGTCCAATCTGGGTCATGACCAGGTGGAGTTCCGTCTTCAGGGGCTTTTTAATCGCGCCCAGATACTTAAAGTGATCACCGAACGCCTCAAAGACCAGGGTAAACTTGTCGTTCACGAAAAATGGTAAATCCCGGTCGGCTTTTATCCTCCTACATTTTTCGTATCTTTGCATCCCTTTTCAATCAATATGTTTCTCCGGAATATCAAACTTGTCAATTTTAAGAATTATAAGGATGCGGAATTTGATTTTTGCCCGAAAATAAATGCCGTTGTAGGAGAAAACGGCGCCGGCAAAACCAATCTCCTGGATGCCATCCATTACCTCTCTTTCTGTAAAAGTTATTTCACTTCCCATGATAGCCTTGCTATTCATTTCGATGCTGATTTCTTTGCGGTCCATGGTGAGTTTGTGGGCTTTAATGACCGGAAGCCGGCCAAGGTGAGTTGCACTTTTAAGAATCCGGGTCGTAAAGTGATGAAGGCTAATCAAAAAGAATATAAATTGCTGAGCGAACATATCGGACTTTTTCCCCTGATCATGATCTCCCCGTATGACCATGACATCATTCTGGACGGTAGCGACGTGAGAAGGAAATTTTTTGATATGATCATTTCGCAATTCGACAAAGAGTACCTGCGACAACTGATCAGATACCAGAAACTGATTACCCAAAGGAATGTGTTGCTGAAGAAGTTCATTGAACAGAGAAGCTTTGACGCATCTTTGCTGGCTGTTTTCGACGAACAGTTACGGGAACCCGGTTATTATATCTTTAATAAACGGCGGGGTTATATCGGGGATATTATTCCTTATTTCCAGTCCCACTATGATTTTTTAGCCGACGGAAAGGAAAAAGTGGGTATTGTTTATGAATCGGGATTGTTGCACACTTCTTATGAAGAAGGTCTGGCCAATAGCGAAACGGCGGATCGCAGATCCGGATATACTACTTTCGGTTTGCATAAGGACGATTATATTTTTACTATCGACGAAAGGCCCGTTAAAAGGTTCGGCTCCCAAGGCCAGCAGAAAACATTCGCGATCGCCCTTAAATTATCCCAATTCGATTATATCTATAATCAGAAAATGGTTAAACCGATATTACTCCTGGACGATATTTTCGATAAACTCGATTTGAACCGTATCGGCCGTCTTCTCGAATTAGTGGGGAAAGACAGGATAGGGCAGGTGTTTATTTCGGATACCAATGAAACAAGAGTCAAAGACATTCTGGATACGCACCAGGTAGAATATAAAATATATACGATTAACCGTTGATTATTCCCGGACTATGAATTACCTTTCTGTTGAAAAACTAACCAAATCATTCGGAGAAAAAATTCTTTTTGAGGATATCACTTTCGGTATAGAAAAAGGACAGAAAATCGCGTTGATCGCAAAAAACGGTACGGGGAAAAGTACACTCCTGAACATTATCGCCGGCATTGAAGCTCCCGACAACGGAACGGTGACGACCCGCAATAATATTACCGTATCTTACCTTCCTCAAATGGATACTTTTTCAGAGGAGTTTTCCGTAATCGATACTATCTTTGAAAGTAAGCTTCCCGTTATTCAGGCTATAAAGGAGTATGAGACCTGTCTGGTGCTGGCAGAAAAAACTCCCGGATCCCTGGATGAGAAGCGGATGGAAAAAGCCATCGAAACGATGGACAGACTGAATGCCTGGGACTTTGAGAGCAGGGCCAGGGAGATCCTTTCGCGTTTCGGGATCCATGATATTTTCCAGAATATCGGTGAATTATCCGGCGGACAACGGAAAAAAACCTCTTTGGCCAAAACACTGATCGAGGAAACGGACCTTTTGATCCTGGATGAACCTACGAACCATCTGGATATTGATATGATCGAGTGGCTTGAGGAATATCTCTCCACCTCCAATACGACGCTCCTTATGGTGACGCATGATCGATATTTCCTGGATAAAGTATGCAATAATATCATCGAATTGGATAACAGACAGCTCTATTCTTACAAAGGAAGATACGACTATTATCTGGAGAAGAAATCGGAACGGATCTCCAATGAAGCGGCTGAACAGGAAAAGATAAAATTGCTTTACAGGAAAGAACTGGAATGGGTGCATACTTCACCCCAGGCCCGTACCACAAAAGCCAAAGCCAGGATCAACGCTTTTGAAGAACTGAAAGAGGGAGCTTCCAGAAAGTCGGCCCAACAACAGGAAGCATTTAAAGTTCAGACCGAAAGGCTCGGGAATAAAATACTGGAAATTAACAATATCGATTTTGCGTACGGCGAAAATAAATTGCTGGATGATTTTTCCTATATATTTAAGAAAGGAGAAAAATGCGGTATTGTCGGGAAAAACGGAACCGGTAAGAGTACTTTCCTCAAACTGATTATGCGGGAATTGAAACCTGATAAAGGAAAGATCACTCCCGGACTTACGATTAAATTCGGCTATTTCTCACAGGAAGGGTTGGAGATCAAAGGAAATAAAAGGATCCTCGAACTGGTAAAAGAATTCGCGGAAATGATCCGGGTAGATAATGGTAATTATATCAGCGCTTCCCAGTTTTTATTTCATTTCGGATTCGGATATGAACAGCAATATACCTATTATGAAGATCTTAGCGGAGGAGAAAAGAGGAAACTGCATCTGTTGATCACTTTATTGCAAAATCCGAATTTCCTTATCCTGGATGAGCCCACTAATGATTTCGACATCGATACTCTCAACCTCCTGGAAGATTTCCTCACCCATTACCAGGGGTGCCTGCTGATCGTTTCCCACGATCGCTGGTTCATGGATAAGCTGGTAGATCACCTGTTCATTTTTGAAGGCGACGGTAAAGTGAAAGATCATTATGGCAATTATACGGAATACCGTATAGTGAAGGATAAGGCCCTCAAGCAACAGAAAAAAATCGAAAAAGCCCTCAAATCCCCGGCAGAAAAAGAAATAAAGCCTAAAGCAGCTTCCGTGAACAAGCTGACATATAAAGAAAAAGTAGAATTAGAAAGCCTGGAATCATCCATTACGGTATTGGAAGCTGAGAAAATCGAACTGGAAAACAAGTTGAACAGTGGAACCGGTGATAATCAACAGTTGATGGAATGGAGTAAACGTTACCAGGAATTGATGAACGATATGGAAGCCAAAACCATGCGATGGCTCGAACTTAGCGAAAAAGAATAATACATTATGGAGTTTTACTATTCCCCTGATCTTGAGAATGACCAGATAATTTTATCTCCGGAAGAAGCCCGGCATTGCATTAAAGTTATGCATCACCGGATCGGTGATACCATCTTTGTGGTTGATGGAAAAGGATGTCTGGCGGAATCGGTTGTTGTGAATATAGATAAAGTGAATGCCGTACTTCATATTACCCGTAGAGAATACGGACTCGGAAAACGCGATTTTATTTTACATATCGCAATTGCACCCACCAAGAACAGGGAACGCATAGAATGGTTTCTGGAAAAAGCGGTTGAGGTCGGTGTCGAAAAAGTGAGTTTTATCATTTGCGAACATTCCGAACGTCCCCGCCTCGAAATGGCAAGGCTCGAAAGGATCGCCGTCGCGGCCATGAAACAATCCCATACGGCCTATATGCCTGATCTGGAAGTTATTTCTTTTGAGGATTTTGTCCTGCAAAATGATGGTATCAACGGAGAAAAATTAATTGCCTGGTGCGAAGCCGGTGCCGGTGTTGAACAACTTGCCCGGCTCCCTCTGGTAAAAGACCATATTACATTACTTATCGGACCGGAAGGAGATTTCAGTGAGCAGGAAGTGAGGAAGGCTTTGGAATATGGATTCAGGGAAGTGAAACTAGGTAATAAGCGTCTCCGGACCGAAACGGCGGGTTTATACGGGTGTTGTGTGATTGCCGGAATTAAAGAAGTTAAGCGGTAATATTTTGAACCGTGTTTAATCACAATAATATAACGTATATTGGCGTTCGAATATCCTGAATGAATGGTACTAAAACCGGATCTAATATGAAAAAAATTATTCCATTTTTATTGATTATCCTTGTAGGCATTTTCGTAGGTTGCAGGTATGAAGAACCGGGTGGCAGCCTTAAATCACCTGAAAACAGGCTTATCGGTTACTGGTTTTTGCAGGCAGTGTATAAAAATGATGTTCAAATGGATTCCGTTAAGGATGTTCTGGCTAATCAGCCCGGAAATTACTATTCTTTTCATTTTGACGGACCGTTTGCAGTTACTGCCCTTATTGACCAAACCATAGAAGAATCCGTGCGCGGAGACTGGAAATTTGAAAATAAGAAAAAAAGTCTGAATCTGGTTTTTGTACTCCACAGTGTCTATTACAATTATACCGCTGATATTATCAAGTTGTCCGGACAGGAGTTGAAATACCGCTATAGGGATGAACGCGGGAATACCTGGAGATTACATTTCTACAAAAGGTAATTAATCTTGCAATCTCTTAAACCGTTCCCTGAGTTCGTCGAAGGTATGATTCCGAATTCTGTTTTTTTATTTTAAAGATTTAAAACATCTATTTCCCCGTTGGCTGAGTTTATCGAAGCCAACAGGAAATAAAATCACCTCTTATTGTCATCCTGAGCGCAGCGAAAGATCTTGAAGTACTCTTTCTGAGTTCGTCGAAGGTATGATTCCGAATTCTGTTTTTTAGTTTAAAGATTTAAAACATCTATTTTCCCCGTTGGCTGAGCTTGTCGAAGCCAACAAGGAGTCCCCCTTAAAAATAAAAAAGGGATGTTCACTATTACGGACATCCCTTTTGACTAACCGTGAATGAAAAATCACTCATTGGTCTGGGTTTGATCCACAAAGGTTCTGGTTTCAAATTCCTTGTCATATACGCGCAAAGCGCCCGGAAGCGTTTCAATGGCAACAAGGGTCTGAAGTATATCATTGGCGGTGGTTTCTTCTTCCACCTGCTCATCGATGAACCATCTCAGAAAACTTTGGGTGGCGTAATCTTTTAATTCCACAGCCGTATCCATCAGTTTATTGATCAATGCCGTTACTTCCTGTTCATGACGGTAAGTCTCTTCGAAAGCGGCGGAAGGGCTTTTCCATGAAGTAGGGACTTTATCAATGGGTTTCAGTGTTACCGATCCTCCACGGTCCTGAATATACCGGAAAAGTTTCATCGCATGGGATTGCTCTTCCTGGAACTGGACATACATCCAATTGGCAAAACCCGGTAAATTCTGATCGCTGAACCAGGATGACATGCTTAAATAAAGATAAGCGGACCAAAATTCGGCGTTAATTTGATCATTCAACTCATTTTGCATTTTTTCGTTTATCATAATTGTTAGTTTTAAGGTTAATATTGTGTTTCTGGTTATATCTCAATCAATCTCCGAATGACATGCCCAGTCCCCGGGCCGTATGAACCAGGTCGTCGTTCCTGTCAACAAGATGAGGCTTTTCAATGGCTTTCCGGATCGGGACAGTAGAAAAATGGGTATTACGGTAAACGACCATCTGGTTGTATTCTTTATTCATAACCATTTCGAAAGCCTTGACCCCGAAAGCTGTAGCTATGATCCTGTCGTAAGCCACAGGAGTTCCGCCACGTTGTAAATGCCCAAGTACCGTGACCCTGATATCGTGGTCAACACCTGCATTGATCAATTCTGCTTTTAGTTTCTCTCCGGCTCCCCCGAACTTAAAATTAGGGTCTCCAATGCTGGTAGGGTTGTTTCCGGTTTTTTTACCGTCAAGCGCCATGGCCCCTTCGGCTATAACTATGTTGCAGAAACCTTCGTTGTCCCTGTATCTTGTCGCGATTTTTTCCGCTACCTTCGCAGGGTCATACGGGATTTCAGGAATAAGGCATACGTCCGCACCACCTGCAATCGCAGAGTGGAGCGCGATCCATCCGGCATCCCGGCCCATCACTTCCATAATAAAGATACGGTTATGGCTTTCCGCAGTAGTCACTAATTTGTCAAGTGCCTCCGTCGCTATCTGGACAGCCGTCTGGAATCCGAAGGTAAAATCGGTACAGTCAAGGTCATTATCGATCGTTTTGGGAACACCCACCACGTTCATTCCTAATTCGCTTAATTGTAAAGAAATGCGCTGGGACCCGTCTCCCCCGATATTGATGATGGCATCGATCCCCATATTCTGCAACCTCTCTTTCATCAGTCCGCTACGGTCTTCCGTCGTCCAGGTACCGTCGGGAAGTTGTACGGGAAAATGGAACGGACCGCCCCTGTTGGTCGTTTTGATGATGGTCCCGCCTTTGACATGAAGACCTGAAACATTCTTGAGAGTGAGGGGCATCAATTCGATATTATCTTTTAATATACCATTGAAAGACTCTATGCATCCTATAACTTCCCAGTTTTTTTCCTGGGACACTCTTTTAACAATACCCCTGATTACGGCATTCAGTCCGGGGCAGTCTCCGCCTCCGGTTGCGACTAAAATTTTTCCTGCCATTTTTTGGTTACAAAGTTACTAAAAACTTCTTATACGGTTTTCCGGTGCGTTATTTTTTTGAAATATATAATCTTGTCTGATAAATTTATTATTTTTGCAGTTGATTATTGCAGTGTGGGGAATTATATTAAATCCCATCCATCAAACATAAAGTATGAAGAAGGTTTTTTTTATTTTATTTTTGTCATTTCTTTTAATAAAAGTTGGGGCACAGGAAGTGGTCATGCAGGATGGTGTAGCTGTAAACAAATGTGATTTTAATTATTTGGATCCGGGAGGTTTAAACGATTATCCCCCGAACTTGGATTATACACAAACAGTTTGTTCCGATAATAACGATCCTTTTAGTTTTTTTTTCGATGAATTCGTATTGGGAGATGGAGATACACTGTATATCTATAATGGTACCGCCGTGGATCCGCGTAATCTCTTATTGAGGCTTACACGTAATAATCAGCCTAATATGTACCCATATAACTATCAGTCCGCCCGGGAATGCCTTACATTCCGATTTGTATCGGGACCGAACAATCCGGGAAACAGTGGCTGGAGTATTTTTATGGGATGTCCGGTTTGTAATTCCACTTCAATTATTGCCCGGTTCGATGCCGATCCCAATCCCGTCTACCTGGATAACGGACAGGCACCGGTAAGTTTTACGGATTTAACAATAAATTCAGTGAAATGGAATTGGTACTTTGGTGATCCTGCCGGTTCTACCTCTATCGTAGCTTCTCCTAATCATATTTATACCACAGCCGGAAATTACCGGGTAAAACTTGTGGTAGAGAATGCGGACGGATGTAAGGATTCAACCTACAAAACGATTACGGTGGAAGCGCCGTTTTTCCTTTATGTACCCAACGCCTTTACTCCTAACGGAGATGGTGTCAATGATGAATTCGGGGCCAAATGCAGCGGTGTAGATCCCGACCGGTTTGAAATGGCTATTTACAGCCGTAGCGGCCAGATTGTATTCAGAACTACTACTCCCGGAGGTACCTGGGACGGGAAAGACAGGAATGGTAAAGTTTGCCCTTTCGGCGAATATATATATATTGTTAAAGCCTACACTTCCGACGGAATTAAAAAGGAATACGTGGGCGGAGTGACCTTAATAAGGTAAATTTTTAAATAAATGCTTATGAAAAAAATTCTTACTTTTATAATATTCATATTATATGTGTGGCCTCTTATGGCCCAGTCTCCAGCCAAATACTGGGTAGAATTTACCGATAAGAAAAATTCAGTTTATTCGGTTTCACAACCGGAAAAGTTTTTGTCTCCCAGGGCGATTGAGAATCGCGCCCGTTATAATATCGCGATCAACGAGCAGGATCTTCCGGTGAATCAGCATTATATTGATATGGTAAAGGCATTGGACGATAGTTTGATCGTGTTTACGAAATCCAAATGGCTTAACGGGATCACTGTTTATTCACAAAAAGATAGTATGAAGGAGAAAATCCAAAATTTATCGTGTGTGAAATTTTGCGAGAGAACAATAGCTATGGAAAATCCGGAAGAACCCTTTTCCGGCCGTTATACTTACACACCTGCCGGTTCTCCTGTAATACCTGCCACCACACCCTTTGAAGAGTTGCAATATGGTAAGGGAGAGGAACAGATAAGGCTCAATAATGTACATTGGCTGCACCGGTTAGGATATAAAGGGGAAGGTATGGTGATGATGATCATGGATGGAGGATTCCACAATGTGGATTCAATCCGTCATTTCGATATTTTAAGGAAAAATAACAGATTACTCGGTGCCAGGAATTTCGTACAGCCTGCGCAGAGTCCCTTCAGGAAAGAAAGCCATGGAACAATGGTGTTGTCTTGTATTGCTTCCGATATTCCGGGAGAATTGGTGGGAAGCGCACCTAATGTAATGGTATACGTGGCCAAAACCGAAGACGGACGCAGTGAAAATGTGATCGAAGAGGATAACTGGGTAGCGGGTATCGAATGGGCCGACAGTTTAGGATGTGGCGTTTTAAATTCTTCTTTGGGATATACCAGATTCGACGATACGTTGCAAAGACGTAATTACCGAAGTCTGAATGGTATCACCAGCCGTGCTTCCCGTGCGGCGACCATTGCCGCCGGTAAGGGAATGATCGTATGTAACAGTGCGGGCAACGAAGGAAGGGGAGGATGGAGATATATCGGAAGTCCCGCCGATGCGCGTGATATACTTGCCGTAGGCGCAGTAGATAAAAAAGGTAAAAAAGCCAATTTCAGCTCTTTTGGTCCTACGGCGGACGGCCGTATCAAACCGGATGCGTGTGCGGTAGGTTTTCTGACTGATGTGGCAAGTCCGGGCGGCAGAACCGTGAGGGCGAACGGAACTTCTTTCGCTTCTCCTCTATTGTCGGGAATGGTAGCCTGTTTATGGCAGGCATTTCCCAATATCGACAATATGGAGGTTATGGATGCCATCAGGAAAAGCGGAAATCAGGCATCCCATCCTGATGATTCTTTGGGTTATGGTATTACCGATTTCTTAAAAGCATATAACCTGTTGAACGAATCCCAGTCTGTGAAAGGTCAGCAAAAATTGGATGTTACTTTTGCTTCTTATGTGTCGCAGGGTGTTCCCGCTGATATAAAGATCAAGGCTGACCAGGAAATCCCGGTGACGATTACTGCGCAATTACGCGGAACTCAAAAGCCGGTCAGTAAAAATGTGAAACTGAAAGCCGGTGAACAAACCATATCCGTGAAATTGCCTAAACTTGCCAAAAGCGAAAAATACGGTATTGTTGATCTGAAAGTCACGGGAAATAATATCGATCGCACGTATGTGATGGGACTGGAACACAAAGCGAAGATAAAAAAGGACAAGGATAAAAAATAATTATTTCTTACCTTTCCACCTTTCCAGATTTTTAAGTTTTCTGGTAAACCACCAGGCGGTGATCTTCGAGTTACCGCTTTGGATGAGCATACCGCGGAATAGATCTTTAAAATCCGCCAGGTTTCCATTGAAAGTAAATTCTCCCTTTTTATAGCAGGAACTGCAATATTGCGTAGTCCTGGATCCGTCTTTATGGGTCCCTCCGCCTTTAGGATCTTTTTCAATAGGCATTCCGCAGCTTTGGCATATCAGCATTTTTGTCTTCATGGTCTGTATTAATGATTGCAAAGATAAGACATAAAATGATGTTCGTCAGTGATAAATTTTATTTTATAGGTTCTACATGTATAATGACTAACGTGTTATCACCATATTTTTCTTTTAAACGATTCTCTATTTTTACGGTAATTTGATGGGATTCCGTAACGGTCATTTCGCCGTTAAGTCGTATATGCACTTCAATAGCAATATTGTTACCGATAGACCGGGTCTTTAAATTATGGGGATCTTTTACAGAGCTTTCTTCCATAATGATCTCCAGTATTTCTTTTTGTTTTTCCGCAGGTAACGCTTTTTCCATTAATTCATTGATACAAGGAAGAATCATATCCACAGAGACTTTAATGATCAAAACACTGACAATTACGGCGGCGATAGGATCCAATATCCTCCATTTTTCCCCTAAAAAGTATGCACCGCCTACCCCGATAAGGGTACCGATGGAGGAAAGTGCGTCGGAACGGTGGTGCCAGGCATTGGCTACCAGGACTTTGCTTGATAATTTTTTCCCGGCCAGAAAAGTATACCAGTATAGAACCTCTTTGACCACAATGGAAACAGCGGCTGCTATAAAGGCGATGATTCCCGGACGGGGTATGATTGTACCGTTACTGATTTCCATAATAAGATTGATACTCTTCAGTAAAAGAACGGCTCCGACTCCCAGCAATATGAGGGCGATGATCATGGTGGCTAAAGTTTCGTATTTTCCATGCCCGTAAGGATGGTCCGCATCACGTTGTCTGGAGGATATTTTGACGAAACAGATCACGATACAATCGCTGACCAGGTCTGATAATGAATGGACCGCATCGGCAACCATAGCACTGCTTCTACCGGCAACTCCGGTAATGAATTTGAAAACGGATAATAAAAAATTGACGATCAATCCGATAAAAGTAACCCTGTAGATCCCTTTTTCCCGGTTGTTAATAGCCACTTTGATAAAATTAAATTAATAAATCCCTTCCCTGAGGATGTCATGCATATGGATGACTCCTAAATATTGATTGTCATTATTAACAACAAAGAGATTGGTGATGTTTGATTTTTTCATCAATTCGAGGGCTTCGACCGCAAGGGTATCATTTTGGATCATTTTCGGTTTTTGGGTCATGATATCCCCGGCTTTAAGGTGAGTGTAATCTTTTTCCTGCTGTAACATCCTTCTCAAATCACCGTCGGTAATCGCTCCGATCAGTTGATTATCTTTGATCACTGCCGTAACTCCGAGGCGTTTACCGGAGATTTCCAGTATCACTTCCCTCAGGGGATCTTCCGGCGATACTTCCGGCCGGGCATTTTGTTTGTATAGGTCGGTAACCTTAAGATACAATCTTTTACCTAAAATTCCTCCCGGATGATACCGGGCAAAATCTTCCGGGGTAAAACCGCGCATTTCGATCAGGCAACTGGCCATGGCATCTCCCAAAGCAAGCTGGACCGTAGAGCTCGATGTGGGAGCCAGGTTATTGGGGCATGCTTCTTTATCAACCGAACAATTAAGAAAATAATCCGCTTCTTTCGCCAGGAAAGAATCGGGATTTCCCGCCATGGCGATCAGAGTGTTGCCACTTCTTTTTAAAAAAGGTACCAGTACCGATATTTCCGGAGTATTGCCGCTTTTTGAGAGACACAGTACCACGTCTTCCGGTTGGATAATGCCGAGGTCACCGTGTATGGCATCTGCGGCATGCATGAAAATGGCCGGAGTACCTGTGGAATTGAAAGTCGCCACCATCTTTTGGGCAATAATGGCGCTTTTCCCTATTCCGCTGACAATCAGTCTTCCTTTGGATTGTAGTATTACTTCGAGGGATTCGACGAAATCACGGCTGATCAGTTCTTTTACTTTGATGAGGGCGTCAGCCTCTTCCTGTATTACACATCTGGCTAAGGTCAAAAGTTCGTCCTGGGTACGCATGGATTATATTTTATTTTTTTCCGCTATTATATTTCTGAACCCTTTTTATTTCCCCTGCCAGTTTTTCATATCCGCCCCTCTTAATGCAATTATTGGCGAAAAACCGATTGAAAGTATCGGGATTCAATTGTTCAAAATCCTTATTTTTAAAATGCAAAAATAGGGAAAAATGACGAACCGCATCAGGATTGGGCACGGCAGATGCGTTGTGCGGGCATACTTCCTGGCAAATATCGCAGCCGAATATCCAGGGAGCTTCATCCAGGCAGTATTCTGCGGAAGAAGTTCCTTTAGTGGTAGTATGGTATGAAATACACCGGGATATATTTACTTTATACGGCTCTTCTATGGCTTTTGCCGGGCAGGCGTCCATACAACGGGTGCAGGTACCGCATTCTTGTCCGGATAAAACCCGGTCATAATCCAGAACGAGGTCAGTCAATATTAATCCTATCAGGCAAAAAGAACCTGACTCACTCCTGAAAAGGGAATTTTTCCCGATAGTTCCCAGTCCTGCCTTCACCGCCCAGTTCTTTTCCGATATGGGAGATGTGTCTACCGTAATTTTAAATTTAGCTTCCGGCTGTTTGCCTCTTATAAATTCCGTGATTTCTTTTAGTTTCTTTTTCAGGAAAATATGGTAATCGTCCATTAAAGCATATCTGGCTATCCTGAAGTCACTATCGAGGGAAGGCGTATTATAATGATAAAGGCAAACGATAATACTTCTGCAGCCGGGTAATAGTAATTCGGGATTAAACCGTTGCGGAATATTCCGGGCGAGATAATCCAGATTCGCATGGTAACCTTCCCGGATCATGGCTTCAAAACGAAACCGCTCTTTTTCCATGAGAACGGCTTCTGCAATACCGCATTGGGTAAATCCCACTTTTCCGGCAAAGGATTTAATATCTTCGCTTAAAATTACTGTCATTCCGGCTTAATAGGCATGATGTCCATCGGGGTGAAGCTGTTTGGAATTTTAATACCGGTAGGTCCCGGAGTGTTGAATTTAAGGTTCTTCAGTTCGGCTTCCGCCTTAAAATTTTTCAGGTGCGGCAGTTGAATGGTCATCGTATTGAAGAAAGAGGTCGAATCCGTCAAAGAATATCGGTCATAGTTGATCAATAAAGCGTGGTTGATGTTTTGCAATGAGATATGGTTCTGCCGGATAAGATGACTGTTGTTTAATGTAAGTATCTGTTCTATACAGTAATTGTTAAGACTGTGACACCTTTGCGGATATACCAGCCGGACTTCGGTTTCATTTTCGACAATGGCAGGGTTCGATTCGAAATCTTTAAAATCCATACCGTTAAAAAGTGATTGGAAAATATAAAAATCTATCGGGATCCCTAATAATTCACCCAGGAAACGGGGATCGCCCTGGTAATATTCCTGTTCCAGTTTATTCACGAAAGTGATCTCTTGCGGGGTCATCACCAGTCTCGCCAGTTCAATTCCCGCGATATGGAGATTGAGATAAATAATACTGTCTATGCGGTTTACAAAAAAAAGCTGTACGGAACGTTTATTATTGTCGAGCTCCATGTTGACTTTCATCCGGTACGATATCCATTCATATCCTGGTTGAAAAGGTAAAGTAATAGTATTCATCTCCGGGCCCGGCAGAGTATTTTCAGGGAGAGTTATGAAGCTATGGGCAGTATCCGGTTCGATATTGATCATGGAATCCCTTTTTCCCGCGACCGTGTCATTCTGAGATTTAAGTGCAGGACAAAACAATAAAAATATCGAGATCAGAATTATTAAGAAGAGTGTTTTTTTCATCACGAAATTAAGAAATTAATAATACAAAAATACAAGTTTTTTCAGTAGTAATTTTCCGGTAGGATATAATTGGTTATTTTTGCAATGACCTAATCAGATCAATAAAACGGTCGAAGTAAATAACGGTTTTTAAGAAATAAAATTATGTATAAAAAAATATGGTATTTGCTCTTTTTCAATTTATTATGGTTATCCGGTCCGGTAATTCATGCCCAGGATAGTATTCTGGCCCGCAGGTATATTACGGATCTGGCTTCTCCTGCCATGTACGGAAGAGGATATTCATACCGGGGTGACAGTATTGCGGCCGCCTATATCAGACAGCAGTTTACGGATTTGAATATAAAACCTTTGGGAGATAATTACTACCAGTCTTATCAATTTCCGGCTTTCGCTATGGAAGGCGAAGTACGGGTTTCAGTCAATGGAAAACAACTTGATCCTTTTACGGCATTCCGGATATATCCTTTTTCCAGATCCATACAGCAAAACAATATTCCCGTAATCTATTTTGATCCGGCACTGCTGCTGGATGATCGTAAACTGGATAGATTTTTAAAGAAGAATCAGAAGAAATTCCGGGATCATTTTGTCGTGATCGACATGGTTAATTACCGTCCGAAGGAAAGTAAAGATCTGCAGACGGTGAATTTCTTATTGGAAATGATGAAGATAGGGCGGACCAATATTTTTTCTTCACCGGGACTATTGATCACGACGGAAGAATTGCCGGTCATAGGACTCAGCATGACCCATTACGAACGTGATTATGCACTTGTTTATGTCATCTTACCGGATCAGGAGAAAATTAAAACAGTGGATGTCTTTTTTTCCAATAAGCTGAACCTTCATCAAACCCAAAATATAGCGGCTATAGTTCCCGGTAAACTGGAACCCGACAGTTTTATCGTATTTACCGCCCATTATGATCATATCGGTAGTATGGGCGAAACCGTCATATTTCCGGGTGCCCACGATAATGCCAGCGGCACGGCGACCGTAATGAACCTCGCAAAATATTACCATGAAAATCCTGCCCCTTACTCTATGGTATTCCTCCTTTTTAGCGGGGAAGAGGCCGGCCTGAGAGGCTCCGCTTATTTTCTGAATGATCCTTTGATCGCATTGGATAAGATCAAATTATTGGTTAATATAGATATGTTTTGCGGTGGAGATGACGGGATCATGGTCGTAAATGGAAAAGAGGGTATTCCGGGAGAATTTTATGAAATTTTAGTAAGAACCAATCTGAGGAGTAATGCGGTTCCAGAAGTGAAAAATCGTTCGAATGCTGCTAATAGCGATCATTATCCCTTTACCCAAAAAGATGTTCCCGCCCTGTTTATTTACACGATAGGAGGTGGTTACGGCGGATATCATGAATATACCGATACCGGTGAAAGATGTTCTCTTTCAAAATGGGAAGATATGGTCAAACTTCTTATTTCAGCTACGGAAGAATTTATGCGGCATTGATTTTCTGATTAATAAATTTGGATATGAAACTATATATTATCCCTACGCCTGTAGGAAATATGGAGGATATTACACTTCGTGCCCTGAGAATATTGAAAGAGGTGGATTTTATTCTTTGTGAAGATACCCGTACTACCGGAAATCTGTTGAAAAATTATGATATTACGAACAAATGCGTACCTTATCATATTTTCAATGAGCATAAGCAGGTCAACAATATCGTCAATATGATCAAAAACGCTAACTCCGTCGGATTGACCAGTGATGCCGGAACCCCCGGAATATCGGATCCCGGATTTCTCCTGGTCCGGGAAGCGTTAAGTCAGGGAATAGAGATAGAATGCCTGCCCGGAGCTACGGCATTTGTTCCGGCGCTTATCAATTCGGGTTTCCCTACCGACAGTTTTTATTTTCACGGATTCCTGCCGCATAAAAAAGGCAAGCAATCAGCTATACAAAAATTTGCTGAGATGGATTGTACGGTTGTTTTTTATGAATCACCCCACAGGCTGGTTAAAACATTGGAGATGATGGGTGCGATCCTCGGTAACGAGCGGAAAATTTCCGTTTCACGGGAATTGACCAAAATGCATGAGGAAAATTTCCGGGGAACGGTAGCAGATGCCCTGTCACATTTTAGCGAAAAAGGAGTTAAAGGAGAGATCGTGATGTGTATAGGGAAAGAATAATAATCCGGATTATAGCCGGCGGTATAAATGCTGATCGGTGAAAAAAAAGAGACCGAACTACTTTGGAACAGTCTCTTTATAAGGATACGCGAATTGCGGGTCTATCCCATGAAGTTGTTATTGACTACCTCAATGGCTCCCGATGTTAAAATCTTGATTTTAATATCTCTCGGTTGAGCATCCAGTTCGAATATATAAAAATCTTCGGCGGGTGTGTTGTAAAAATCGATATCGTCTATCGGATATATTGCGTATGCGGACGCATTAAAGGCATTGAGAATATCCTGCGGTAATTGGTGGCGCCTCATTTCGGTTTTCGTGTATTGCCACTGGCCGGTGGTCGAGAAGTGCAGTTCCCTCTCTGTTGTGCCATCCATGATCTTTACTTCAATTTCGTGGTCTTCCCGCTCGGTCTTGATGATTCTCGCATTCGGATAATTGGCGGAGATGTAGGCGTTGATGGCTGCGGTAACCGCTTCCGGAATTTGGCCTGAAGATCCGTTGTCATGGTCGTCGTCGCTGATTACATTGATAAGAGTACCGTCAGCGGTGAAATGGAGTTCAACCTCATTATCGCCTTGTTCCACTTCCAATACATAAACCGTTTCCCTTCCGTTACGTTCGACCATTTCCACGTCTTCAACACGCCATGATGCGTATTCGCTTGTATTAAAGGCGTTTCTTACTGTCTGCGGCAAGCTGTTATAATGCATGTCAGTTACAGTCATTTGCCACACTTCCGCATTAGAAAAGGTGAGTTCCAAATGAATGCCGTTATGGATGATATCTACTTCGATGCTGTTATATTCCCGGTCTATTTCGACAATTCTCGCGCCCGGGTAATTTGTGTTAATATAGGCTTGTATTGTTTCGGAAATTGTGCCCGGAATATAATTCGAAGAATCGTCGTTACCATCAGTATCAGCTTCGGCTTTGATCAGGATTCCTTCTGCTGTATAATAAAGGTCATATTCCAGATTCCCGTTCTCGACTTCAATTACGTAAATAGTTTCGAGTCCGGTTCGTTCGATCATGTCCACATCTTCCACGCGCCATGAAGCGTACTCGCCTGCGTTAAAAGCATCTCTCACTGCCTGCGGTATGCTGTTAAATGATACGTCCGTTACGGTCATCTGCCATTGGGCAGCGGCGGTAAACCATGCTTCGGCTCCCACGTTCATGTCGGTACGGGTAAAATCCGCAACAAAATAATTCCCATTCTTCGCCCAGGTCACACCGGAAGCGTCGGGATATAAAGCTGTGAATGCGGTTTGCATTTCCTCCGTTACGGTAGTACCTATGTAACCGTCGCCGGTGTTGTCTTTATTGCAACCGGTGAATGCCAGTGCCGCAATCAGGATCGGTATAAAAAAAATCTTTTTCATATTGTTTTAATTTTAATAGTTAATATAATACATAGGGCTTAGTGCTCATAACCGAGGAAGTTGAAATTAAGGTCGAATTTGATTTCAAGACCATTTCCGAGTTCGATCTCATAATCACGCCTGCCCTTGTCAATTTTGGTTACGATCTGTCCGCTGTAATTCTGTTTTACATAATTCTCTATCTTTTCCGGTATAATACCTGCGGGAACCGCGTTGTGCCTGCAGTCCACTTCTTTCCAGGAACCGTCCGGACCGAATTCAATCTGAGTTCCGCCCATAAGGTTCACTTCATAAGATTTACCGAAATAACCGTCATCATCGACAGTGGCGTATGAAACTTCCACACCTTTGAAATAGGTATTGAGAAATTCGCGGGAAGCAGCCGGAAGCTGGTCTACGGTTATAGGTCTGTCATCTTGGGCCTTTGCGGTAAAGACTGTTGCCGAAGCGATAATTGCCAGCAAAAACATTTTAATTTTTATCATTATTTATTTAATTTTACTTTATTAATTAATTTTTATTGTACAAAACTATATATTAATTCTGTAAACAAGTGGGAATTTCATATTTATTTTATCTTGCTCATTCCTTTTCAATATTCACTTGGATAATAAGTCAATAATTCAGACATCATAGAATATTGATCTCTTAAGTTGACAAGACGAAGCCATTTTCCTTCATAATTCTATTCTGAAGTATTGATAATACGATCACCAGGATTCTTGGGAATATTTATTTGAGTTAAACTTAAGATCATTCACCGGGAAAATGCCTGCCCCGGAGAAACGTCATGGTGTGTTTGATACAAAATATGAATAGGGCAGCTTACTGTAAAATCGTATTTAGCTATGAATGATTATAGAAAAGTGGGAGTGTATATAAAAAAACGCTGACCCCTAAAGTAGGTCAGCGTTTTTCGTTGTACCCGGAACAAGACTCGAACTTGCACATCCTGAGGACACTACAACCTGAATGTAGCGCGTCTACCATTCCGCCATCCGGGTTTGAAACAGGCGGCAAAGATAATCAAAATATTTCAATTACTACAAATAAAATACCGTAATTTTTGTTTTACTTAAAGTGACATCGGTTTGTGAAGAAATCTGTTCAAAATAAGGATTAATCCACTATACGGAACTCCATATTAAGTCCGGAAATGGCAAAAAAGTTGTATTTTTGGATTCTAAAAAAGATCAGATGAAAATTAAAGAAGTCCTGGCACGGCTGGAGAAAAGATTTCCCCTTTATTTACAGGAAGAATATGATAATTGCGGTGTTCAATGCGGGAATAAAGAACAGGAAGTTACCGGCGTAATGGTCTGTTTCGATCCGTCCCTTGAAATACTCGAGGAAGCGAAATCCCTGAATGCGAATCTTATTATTTCTCATCATCCTTTGTTGAGGGCGGGAATTAAAAAAATAGAGCCTGTGGATCGCCCCGGCAGAATTATTTGTAAAGCTATCGAAAATAAAATGGTGGTATACGCCATGCATACTAATATTGATAGTGCCGTTGGCGGCGGGAATGATGTGTTCGCTGCCAAACTGGGCCTCAAAGAATGTTCTGTTCTGTCGCCCAAAGAATCGCTATACCGGAAGATTGTTTTTTTTGTTCCGCCGCAGGATTCCGGAAAAGTGAAAGATGCGCTTTTTTCAGTAGGTTGCGGCATCATGGGTAAATATGAAAATTGCAGTTATTCAGTTGAAGGATCGGGTAGTTTTAAACCTTTACCGGACGCGCGGCCTTATATAGGACAGCCGTTGCAGATCGAAGAAGTGGAAGAGGAGAGGGTGGAAATGATCTTTCCCGCGGCTATCCAACGTATTGTGGTTGAAACATTGTACCGGAATCATCCGTATGAAGAACCGGCTTTCGATATTTTGAAACTGGAAAATAAAAGCCGGGAAGTGGGATTGGGGCGTATCGGACGGTTGCCGGTTCCGATGGAGCAGGCTGATTTCTTTAAATATGTGAAAGATAAAATGGAAGTGAACCATATCCGTTATTCCGGAACGTTGAATCGTAGAATCGACAAAGTAGCCGTATGCGGTGGGGGAGGTAGTTCCCTGATACACGCGGCGATGGCCGGAGGTGCGGATGCCTATGTAACCGGGGATATTAAGTATCATGACTTTTTAATTCCTGAAAATCAAATGATTATAGCGGATATTGGGCACTATGAAGGGGAGCATTATATTAGGGAAATTATTTATAAGGAAGTAAAGGAAAATTTTAGTAATTTTGCAGTTTCACTTTCTAAAGTGGAAAAATTAGGGATTTATTCTATATAAAATTGATTATCTGGTCTTTAAAATAATATTATGGCAAAGAAAAAAGAAGTGGAAAATGCAGTTTCTTCACAATTGGATCAGGAGAATACTGTAACGAATCCGGAAAACGGATCCGGAAATATATCGGAGAGTACGGAAACAGATACGATCCTGCAGGCCGGAGAGGAATTTAATGAGGAAACGCCGATCTCTCAAAAACTCCTTTCATTATATAATCTACAACAAATCTGGTCTAAAATTGACAGGATCAGGGTGATCCGGGGTGAATTACCTGATGAGGTAAGGGACCTGGAAGACGCGTTGGAAGGCATGAAAACCCGTATCGCGAAATATACGGACGACATCAGTGAACTGGAAGAGAATATTACGGCGGAAGACAATAAAGTAAAGGATTCCCAGACCCTGATCAAAAGATACGAAGAGCAGCAGAATAATGTAAGAAACAACAGGGAGTACGAATCCTTAACGAAAGAGATCGAATACCAGAAACTGGAGATACAGGTGTCGGAAAAACGGAAAGGTAAATTTCAGGCGGAAATTACCACTAAGAAAGATGATATCGTAGAATTTGAAAACAAATTGAACGAGATCAGTGATATTCTGCAACAAAAGAAAGATGAGCTGGAAGATATTATTTCCGATACTGAAAAAGAAGAGAAAGAATTGATCGAACAGGCAGCCGTGCTGGAGTCCAAAGTGGAAGACAGGCTTTTGAGCGCTTTTGAAAGGATCCGGAAAAATGCCCGTAACGGTTTGGCTATCGTGCAAATCGACAGGGACGCATGCGGCGGTTGTTTCAGCATGATCCCTCCACAGCGCCAACTGGATATCCGTCTACACAAAAAAATTATCGTGTGTGAAGCCTGCGGCCGTATTTTCATTGATAAACAGCTCGTGGAAAGCGAAGAGGGGGAATCGCAGAATATTGAATCTTAAGTAAGGTACTTATGGATCTTACCTGGATTCATGCCTTAATGCTCATTATATCCGGACTTTTTGTCGGATTTATAAATACACTTGCGGGAGGTGGTACGATCATCTCCCTTTCTGTTTTTATGTTTTTCGGATTACCGCCCGTCGTAGCCAACGGGACTAACAGAGTTGCCGTTCTTTTGCAGAATATGACCGCCGTCATCAATTTCTCCCGGAAGAAAATGATCGACTGGAATAAGGCGTTAAGGCTTGCCATTCCCATTATTCCGGGTGCGGTACTCGGTGCTTTCCTGGCTAATCTGATTTCCAATACTTATTTCAATTACATCTTTGGGATCGTCGTAATCGTATTCGCGATTCTATTATTGGTAAAGCCTGATAAATGGCTGAAAGAACAGGAGAACCTGATACGGAAACCGCTTCGTTTCTGGCATTATATGATTTTTTTCCTGATCGGGATTTACGGGGGATTTATTCATGTTGCCGTAGGATATATGATCCTGTTCGCCCTGATAATCGGGACCGGAAATGAATTGCTTAAAGCTAATGCCATCAAAAATTTCCTGGTATTGGTTTATATTCCTTTTTCACTGGCCGTTTTCGCTTTTGAAGGAAATGTGAACTGGACTTACGGGTTAATTCATGCTATCGGTAATATTATCGGCGCACAGGTCGGAGCTCTGATCGCCATTAAAAAAGGTGCACCGTTTATCAGGTATATAATGCTTATATTGTTGGTTGTTGTTATTTTACAACTTTTCGATGTACTTGATCCGGAGGCTATAGCAGTTTGGTTGCGTAATAAATAATTATAAGTATATTTGCTTTATTTCTCTCATGGAAATCAACCAAGAGATGTTGTGTTTGTTAATGTAATATTAATAATATTAAATTTTACAACGTGAAAAAGATAATTTTTTTCGTGGTTATAGCCCTAGCAATAACAGGTTGCAGCGCTTTCCGGAGTGTGGACATTAGCCAGGTTACAACCGGTATGACCAAAGCTCAGGTAAGAAATATACTGGGCGCTCCGGATCGTGTATTGTCTACTGCGCAAACAGAAAATGGATTCCAGGAAGTGTTACAATACCGGACTTCCGGAGGGGATGTGTACGCCATTCAATTTGTGAACGATTACCTGACGGGATATGAATTTCTTTATGAAGATGTGATGTATGTCGCTCCTCCGCCTCCAGTCATACTTCCTCCGCCGGGCCGTCCGATATATCCTCCTTCCCGTCCGCCGCACCGGCCCGATCCGCCGGAACAACCCCAGGAACCGACACCTCCGGAAAGACCGGGACGTCCGCCGGGTTATCCCGACGGTCCCTCTACCCAGCCCAGTCCGTCTTCCCGGCCGGATAATAAGCCTGATCTGACCAAGCCCGCTGATGACCGCAATTCTTCGAGACCTGCTACCAGACCGGTGAATACCAAGGAACCCAGAAATACTAAGAGATAATACCGGTTTCCGCGGCCGTTGAAGAACATGCTTTTGCAGATATTTTATCGACCAAAAACTAATGCGGCTGTTTTACCCGTTAACGGAACCCGTCGAAGTCATCGGGTACAGAACCTTTTTATGGTTCACCCCTGATGCTTAGCTATTGAAGAAGGAACCCATAATAGGCTGTGAATTCATATTATATGAGTTTTACTTACCTGTATCAGTTTATTTTTTAAATACAAACTTTACCTCATAATATTTGTTACATTTGCAGAGTCATATTTAATATTTTAACTATATAAAAATCAAATCATTATGGAAAAGATTAAAATAGGTATAAATGGATTCGGAAGGATCGGAAGATTGGTTTTCCGGGCTTCTCTGGAAAGAGATAATTTACAGGTAGTGGCTATCAATGACTTACTGGATGTGGACTACATGGCGTACATGCTTAAATATGATTCTGTTCACGGAAGATTTAAAGGTACCGTTGAAGTAAAAGACAATACACTCATCGTAAATGGTTCGCCGATAAGGGTTACTGCTGAGAGTGATCCCGCTAATTTGAAATGGAATGAAGTCGGAGCGGAATGCGTGGTAGAATCTACCGGCTTGTTTTTGACCGAAGAAAAAGCGTCAAAACATCTTTTGGCCGGAGCTAAAAAAGTGGTTTTGTCAGCGCCTTCCAAAGATGATGTGCCGATGTTCGTGATGGGCGTGAATCATACTAAATATGCCGGACAGACGATTGTTTCGAATGCTTCCTGTACTACCAACTGTTTAGCTCCGATCACGAAAGTCATCCATGACAATTTCGGATTGGCCGAAGGTCTTATGACGACTGTTCACGCGATCACAGCAACACAAAAAACCGTAGATGGACCTTCTCATAAAGATTGGCGTGGCGGTAGGGCCGCTTCCGGCAATATCATACCTTCATCCACCGGAGCGGCTAAAGCAGTTACAAAAGTATTACCGGAGTTAAAAGGACGATTGACCGGTATGTCGTTCAGGGTGCCTACACTGGACGTATCCGTGGTAGACCTGACATGCAAATTGGAAAAAGAAACCAGTTATGAAGAGATCAGGGCGGTGATCAAACGGGCCTCCGAAAATGAACTGAAAGGAATTCTCGGATATACGGAAGATGATGTGGTTTCCTCAGATTTTATCGGGGATACAAGATCTTCCATTTTCGATGCCAATGCCGGGATCATGCTTAATCCGACTTTTGTAAAGTTGGTATCCTGGTACGATAATGAAATGGGTTATTCACAAAGGATATTAGACCTGGTTGCCTATATTGGGAAATGATCGTTTTACCATGGAGCGTAAAACCTTTTTTGTTGATGTTCTTTTGCCCTTACCGCTTTCCGGTTTATTTACATACAGGATACCCCATGATTATCCGAAGACACTTGATTTCGGAATAAGGGTAATCGTGCCTTTCGGAAGAAGTAAGTTGTATTCCGGCATCATCATCAAGGTTCATCATGACGTTCCTGCGCAGCTTACCACCAAATATATCATCGATACGATCGATGAGACTCCTGTCATTACTCCAAAACAATACCGGTTTTGGCAATGGCTTTCGGAATATTATATGTGCACATTGGGTGAGGTAATGAATGTGTCGCTGCCGTCGGCTTTAAAGATCGCCAGTGAAACCAAAATCATTCTTCATCCTGAATATAACGGCGATCTCACCTCACTCAATGAGAAGGAGATCGCCATTATCGAATCTCTTTCTACCCGGCATACCATGACCGTGGAAGAAGTATCCGGGACCGTATCCATTAAAAAAGTTATTCCGGTCATCAAAACATTGGTGGAAAAAGGAATTATCCTTACGGATGAAGAGATTCGTGATCCGTATAAATCCAAATCGGAAACTTATATCTCCCTGGCTGATCCCTATACACGGCAGGAGGATTTTTACGAGTTGATCGGTTCCCTCGAAAAATCCAAAAGAAATGCCGGTCAGGTGGATCTTCTCATCTCTTTTTTTATGCAGTTACAGGAAAAAACTTCTCATGACCGGCCGGACCTGACGACCCCGATATCCAAAAAAGATTTCCTGCATAAGAGTAATTTTTCCCCTTCCCGGTTAAATAGTCTGGTAGAAAAAGGTATACTTGAAATCAAGGAAGTGAAGGTGAGCCGCCTTGCTGAATATGGGGCGGAAGTATCTGCCGAAAGTATCCGTCTTTCTCCTCCCCAGGAAAAGGCGATGGATTCTGTAAAAGAACAGTGGAAGGATTTTCCGGCCGTATTATTACACGGAGTTACCGGAAGCGGAAAAACGGAGATCTATATTAAATTGATTGACCAGGTGATTTCGGAAGGTAAACAGGTATTGTACCTGTTGCCGGAAATAGCCCTTACTTCCCAGATCGTCAACCGGCTCCGGAAGTATTTTGGCGACAGGGTAGGAGTCTACCATTCCCGGTTTAACGAATATGAGCGGGTGGAGATATGGAACAGGGTGCTTCATCATGAACCCGGTAAGGAGGGTAAATACCAGCTTATTCTGGGTGCACGTTCCGCCCTGCTACTACCTTATCAAGACCTGGGACTTATCATTGTGGATGAAGAGCATGATCCTTCCTATAAGCAATATGATCCGGCGCCACGCTATCATGCCAGGGACGGAGCGTTGGTATTGAGCCGGATCCATCAGGGTTACACGTTATTGGGAACCGCCACTCCTTCATTGGAAAGTTACTATAATGCACTGCATCATAAATATGGCTATGTCGAATTAAAGGAAAGATACGCGGAAAGCCGTCTTCCCGAGGTTTGGGTGGTCGATATGGTGGAAAGCCTGCGCCAAAAGAAAATGACGGGCCATTTTTCACAATTCCTGCTCGACCATATCGGGGAAGCTCTCCGTAAAGATGAACAGGTGATTCTTTTCCAGAATAGACGCGGTTTCTCATTACGGCTTTTTTGCAATACGTGCCAGTCGATGCCTATGTGCCGGCATTGCGATGTGACCTTAACGTATCACAAAAAAAGTAATGTATTGAAATGCCACTACTGCGGTTATGCGATCGAAGTTCCCGATCAATGTCCGGAGTGTGGAAGTAAGGATATTGAAATGAAAGGTTTCGGGACCGAGAAAGTGGAAGAGTCTTTACAGGAAGTATTCCCCGGCGCTAAGATTGCCCGGATGGATCTCGATACGACCCGTTCCAAATCTTCTTACCAAAGGATTATTCAGGATTTTGAGCATCATAAGACCGATATACTGGTAGGCACTCAAATGGTAACCAAAGGTCTGGATTTTGACAGGGTCAGTGTTGTGGGAATACTAAATGCCGACAATCTTATTTCTTACCCGGATTTCCGTTCTTTTGAAAGGGCTTTCCAGGTAATGGCGCAGGTGAGCGGCCGTGCCGGAAGAAAAGATATCCCCGGCAAAGTGATCATCCAAAGTTATAATCCTTCCCATCCCGCGCTACAGTATGTAGTTGCCAATGATTATGAGGCGATGTACCGGAATCAGATCGCCGAGCGGAAACAATTTCATTATCCGCCTTATTGCCGTCTTATCAAACTCACTTTAAAACACAAGGATGAAGTTTTCCTGAACGAAGCTGCCCGGGTTCTGGCTGAAACCCTGTACCGTTCATTCCCGTCCAGGGTATTAGGTCCGGAATATCCTCTTGTATCACGAATCCAAAATCTTTATCTGAAAGATATCTGGATAAAACTGGATAAAAATGAAACTTTGGAAAGCCGGAAGCTTGTGCTGAAAGATATTATTACTGATTTTCAGTCTGATAAAAAATATAGGTCAGTCAGGGTCGTCATTAATGTGGACGCCTGATCTCAATTATTTCATAATCCTTCAATTGCAATAGCCGGGATCTCTGGTTCTCGTAACCTCCGTTTTCCGTTTTCCGGAAATCAAAATCCAGGGATAAGGGGTGGTAATTGAATTTATTGCGATCGAAACCATGCAAAAGATATTGGATGAAGAACCGGGTAATGTCGTATCCCTGATAAGAAAAACGCAAAATATCGGGTGGCGAATGGAATTGGTCGATAAATTCACTTTCGAAATAAATGGTTTTATCATCCTTACGGTCAACGTAATAATTGGAAAAGTAATAAGCTTCCAACTTATTGAAATTCTCCATTTCCGTGGAGATCTCAATAAGCCACGTTTCCGGGATTAGCATTGAAAGCAGGGGGAGATCTTTTTTCGTTACAAGATTCCGGAAATTGTTGATTACGGCGGCGTGCGATTGCGCGTATGTGATCACGATATTTTGCTTACCGGGAATAAGTTTGGCTGTCAGAGCCGAAACACCTGTGCTAAATGGAATTTTTTGGTACGGGATCGAGTCCTCCCGGAAAATCTTTTCGTATAATCTGGTTTCTTTTGAGCCGGTTTCGTCCACCCAGAAGAAAAGTTCGTAATCTTCATACTGCTCCATCAACAGTTTCGAAAGGATATTCGGCCGCGCTTCCGGTGAAGGTATCAGTTTATAGACATATTCGTTATTTAATAAAAAATCCCTTCTGTTGGAAAAAGGGTTGAGAATAGGGATCCGGTACTTCAAGGCATACCGGGCCGCAATTTCAAACATCCTGCTGTAGAAGGGGCCGATGATCAGGTCCACTTTTTGCATCAGGACGGAATCTTCCATGATTGCCGTCAGTTTCGCGGCATCATCCACGACATCCCTGACGATTATATTTAACCTGACTCCTTCGTCGTCAAACTCTTTCAGGGCTATCTGCGCGCCTTCCCAGAAAGCTGTGAGCTGGAAAGCAGGTACGGCGTAAATATCATCATCCGAAGTAAATTTGCGTGCATTGACTTCCTCAATCTCGTTGCTGTAAAAAGGAATAAGATATAAAACGGTTTTCGCACCATAATCCGGTTGGGTAAAAGAAATGTTTGCCCACAGTATAAGTGCTGAAACCAGTAAGTATCTTTTCATAAAAATAAATTGGAAATGCAAATATACGGAAACTATCTTATAATATCAAATGCTACTGCTCCCACTTCATCTTGTCGTAGTCGCTCTTTAACATTCCGTATATCTCCAGATCCACGAAAGTGTTATCCGGCATTAGTTCGCCGGCACGGTCGATGCCTTCGAAATAATAACCGATCTGCCGTGGAATATGGCTCACCGTATAGTTTCCCACAGGACATTTGATATGGATTTTGTGAAGGCTGAGTTCGTCATAAGCGAAATCCATCAGGGCGATCACCGAGCGTACGGCAATTTCTTTTTCCTGCAGGGAAGAGGATATCCAATAGCCGATCTCCGCCTTTTTATTGTTTTTGTCCAGATTAATCAGCCCTACAAGGCCGGCGAACTCGTCTTCATTTTTGATCATGAACATGTGCCCGGAAATCAGGTCCGCCATATTCATGGTGGTGACCACAAGTTGTTCCGGTTCGTTTCCGATCGTGTAATTCGCGAAAGGAATCCAACGCCCCTGGTAGGCTTTTTGTGATTCTACAATGGAATAAATGATTGATATATCGGAAAATTCAATTTGTTTCAAAGATATTTCCTCGGATATTTCAATGACTTTGATGCGGGAATCGCTACAGTTCTTCATTATAGAGAGTTTAAAAACACGCTGCAAAGATAGAAAAAAATAAATGATTTTATAATTATTTGCATTTAAAAATGCAAAAAAAAATTAATATTGACCTAAATTTTACAATTTAATGTATATATTCATCCGTTTATTCACTAAATTATGACTTTCCGGCTATAATTCGTAATCTTTTTTCAGTTTACTATATACTTCAATATCGGCAAATGTGCCGTCGTATTTTTTTTCTCCTTCCCTTTCGATTCCTTCAAATTTAAAATCCAGGTTCTTCGGGATATTGCTGCTTCTATAATTTCCTACGGCACATCTGATCTGGATACGGTTCATGTCCAGCTCGTTAAAAGCGAAATCCATCAATGATTTAACCGAGGAGGTAACGATCCCTTTTTTTTGCAGATCCTCCGAAAGCCAGTAACCGATCTCTGTTCTCTGGTTGGACCGGTCAGAGTCCCGGAATCCTGCCAATCCTGCAAAACGGTCACGGTAATGGATAACGAATGTATATTCCCTGAATTCTTCCGGTCTGTTTAGGGCTGAATCGACAAAAGCTTCGGTATCTTCCATTTTTAGTGTCGTATGGACAAAAGGTAACCATTCGCCCAGATATTTCCTCTGGGAATCAATCGTATGGAAAATATCCGGTGCATCGGAATATTCCATTTCTTTTAAAAGGATGTCATCAGAAACCTTTATGTTTTTTACCGGTTTATTTTTTTTATTCATGGCATGGATTTTAAGAGAAAACAAAAATAGTAATTAATTGGATCACAGAGGCGGAATTAATCCCTTGAAATTAAACAAAAACACCTTTTTGAAAAAGGTAAATTTTTACTTGTTTTTACCTGAAAACGGCTCATTGTTGAACTGAATATATTTGTACTTTTGCGCTGTCATGTTATGGATATAAACATAAAAAATACAATATGGAAATAATAGCCGACAGAGTAAGGAACATGTCAGAGTCGGAGACTTTGGCAATGACCCGCATAGCCCGTGAATTGCGGGAAAAAGGGATAGATGTTATCAGTTTAAGTATCGGGGAACCTGATTTTAATACACCGGAAGAAGTTAAGGAATATGCGAAAGAAGCTATCGATGAAAATTGGTCGCATTATCCTCCGGTGCCGGGATATCCCGAATTACGAAAAGCGATCAGTCATAAATTTAAAAGGGACAATAACCTCGATTACACCGCTGACCAGATCGTGGTTTCCACCGGAGCCAAACAATCGATTTACCAGATTGTCATGTCTCTGGTTAATCCGGGCGATGAGGTGATCATCCCCGTCCCGTATTGGGTAACTTACAAAGAGATAGTAAAAGTAGCGGATGGAATTCCGATATATGTACAGGCAGGTATTGAGAACGATTTTAAGATCACGCCGCAACAACTCCGTACTGCGATTACTCCCAAAACGAAACTCATCATGTTCAGCAGCCCTTCCAATCCGACCGGAATGTTGTACACGAAAGATGAATTGAGGGCTATCGCAGAAGTAATAAGGGATTATCCGCAAATCACCATTATGGCTGATGAGATATACGAGCATATTAATTTCGAAGGTGAGCATGAAAGTATCGCTCAATTCGATTTTATCAAAGACCAGGTCGTTACGGTTAACGGTGTTGCCAAAGGCTTCGCGATGACCGGATGGAGGATCGGGTTTATCGGAGCTCCTCCCGCCATAGCCAAAGCATGTGGGAAATTACAGGGTCAGGTAACTTCGGCTACCTGTTCCATCTCCCAGCGTGCTACCATCAAAGCTATGGAAATGGATCCCAAAACATCTGAAGATATCATCGGAATGCGGGAAACTTTCAGGAAAAGAAGAGATATGGTCTATGCATTGCTCAATGAAATTCCGGGATTCAAAGTACGTCTGCCCCAGGGAGCCTTCTATTTCTTCCCTGACGTATCGGAACTTTACGGTAAAAATGTGCCCGCCGGTTCTGCTTTCGCGGAAACATACGGAAAGACCACGATCGATAATTCGGAGGATATGTGTATGTATTTTCTCTACGATGCCAATGTGGCGCTGGTACAGGGTTCGGCATTCGGCGATGACCGTTGCGTCCGATTCTCGTACGCTACTTCCGACGATAAACTGAAAGAAGCTATGCGCAGGGTTAAGGATGCTGTCCTTCAATTGCGTTAATATATTCTGCTGACAGTCTTTAAAGGCTTTTAGAGGAAGTCCTTCTCCCGGATTATCCGGAAAAAGAAAAGTAAGGAATTAGGAAATCCAAATTAATTTTTATTAATTTTGTCAGATACTATTTCCAAATTCCAGGATAATGAAAAAAATATTGATATTAATTCTCATGGGCGCAGCCGGTTGGGCGAGCGCCCAATCTGTTACATTGGACGAAGCGTCCCGTATCGCATCGTTGTTTTTTGAAGAAAAAAATATGTCCTTCCGTAAATGTGCCGAAGTGGGGGTTTTGGGTACTGATACATTATATTATATTATGAATGCCGACGATGCTTTTGTCGTGGTGGCGGGAAACAAAAATTGCGTACCTGTTTTGGCCTACGTATTAGATCACTCTTATCGCGGAGAAAACTTAATCCCGCCGGTTGAGATGTGGTTAAAACATTACCATAACCAGTTGTCTTTATTAACGGAACAACCTGTGGAAAACCCAGTCATGCAGGAATATTGGGCAGCTCTTCTGGGCACTAATGCTTCCTATCGAACGGCGCAAAGTATCACGCCATTCCTGGCGTCCAAATGGGGACAGGATGATTTTTATAATTTCTATTGTCCGAGAGATCTTGACGGACCTAACGGTCGCGCGGTTACGGGATGTGTAGCCACCGCCATGGCCCAGATACTTTATTACTTCCGTTTTCCCGAAAGCGGTATGGGTGAATATCATTATACCCATCCGGTTTATGGTTCTTTATCGGCCGATTTTGAAGAAGCGACTTATAATTATGAAGCGATGTGTGACCAGCCTCTCCATGTAAATCCGGCGGCAAGCCTGCTAAATGCCCATCTGGGGATAGCCGTGGATATGGAGTATGGCCCTGCCGCATCCGGTATGACCAATCATAAGGCAGCCTATGTGATGAGGACTTATTTCAAATATTCTCCGGAAACGGAATATGTATACCGGGATAGCGTATCACTCGATTGGGACAGTCTTATCGTAGACCATCTGGAACGCCGGATACCGCTTTATTACGCCGGTTGGAGCGTGCCGCATACCGACGGCCACGCTTTTGTGTGTGATGGTTTTGAAAAGAATAGCGAATCCCAATATTACTATCATTTTAATTTCGGATGGTCGGGTTATTATGACGGCTATTTTTATACCCGTTCCCTAAATCCCGGCGGTAGTAATTTTAACCTGGCCCAGGAATTGGTCGTGAACGCTTATCCTGATACGGCCCGATATACCTATCCTCCTATACTTATGAGCGGAAGCGAAATCCTCACTTCCGGAACCGGCTCGTTCGAATATGGGAATCCCAATGCCGGTCATGCACCTGTGGATTATTCCTGGCATATTATACCGGATGTCGATAATTTGGATTCTATTCGATTTTCCGTTTCTTATAAGATCGGAGAGAACGATACCCTGATGATCCTCTCTGACGATCCGTATTGGCAAGGCTATACGATCACAAATGATTCCGCGGTAATCTCAGGATTTGCCAATGGTTCCGAGATCTCTTTCCGGTTTAAAAGCGAGACGGGAACAGACAGCCGTTTTCGGGTTAATTATCAGTCCCAATACCGGATCTTTTGCCGGAACACGGAACTTTATACACAACCTTCCGGTACGATTGAAGATGGTAGCGGTGAGTTTAAATATAACAATTGCGCTTATTGTAAGGCTTATATCAGGACCTCTGACCAGCAGATTACCCTTCGGATGGAAGAATTTGATACGGAATTGAATGAGGATATCCTTTACATATACGATGCCAGGCAACGCCCGCCTGCTTTACTAACCTCTCTTTCCGGGAATTTGACCGACTCTGTCTATACTTTTTCAACCAACCGCCTCAATTTGATTTTCGAGACTTCGGAGAAGAATACTTACGACGGATGGCGTCTGCATTATACGTCGGGGGATATAACCGCGATTAACGAGTTTGAGAGGGATATTGACATTTCCGTTTTACCGAATCCCGTACAGGATTATGTGGATATCCACCTCCGGGAAGAAAATCCCGGATTACACAAAAATCGATATAGGTATGAAGTTTATGATCTTTCCGGACGTAAATTGACGGGAAATGGAATAGATAATACTTTAACCCGTGTGGATATGAGCAGATACAGCGCCGGGATCTATTTTCTAAGTATCTCACATCCGGAGCAACCTGGCCGGGTATTCAAGATTATTAAAAAATAAAGATAAAAGACTAATTTATCATTATTTACAAAGTCGTCATCCTAAACGGACACGGAGATTTATCGCAGTGGTAGTGAAGGATCTGCAATGGATTTTAGGTTGTCGATAATTAGATGTTTCGCTAACGCTCAACATGACTAAAGTTATGCTTCCGGTCCTTGAGTTAAATCGAATGAACGGTATAACTTTACTGAAGTTTTTCTTCCAGGGATTTAAATCCTTCACCTATGATTTCATAAGCATCTACTACGGTGATGAAGGCCTTAGGGTCGATATTGAAAATATATTCATGGAGATCAGTAACATACCTTCTGTTGACTACGGTGAAAAGCACCTCTTTATCCTGACGGCTGAACATTCCTTTTCCTTCCAGTATGGTGCCTCCCTTTTTTAGGTCGAAAACGATGGTTTTCCGGATCTCTTCGCTTTTGTCGGAAATAATGAAGATGGCTTTGTCATCTGAAAATCCTTTCAATACCATATCAATAACTTTTCCCATGATGAATATGGTAAGCCATGAGTAAAGCGGTATTTTCCAGTCCTGGAACACCAGGAATCCCAGAATCACGATGCACGAATCTACCATCATCAATTGTGTGCCCAGGGGAATCTTTGTATACTTGGACAATATGGATGCGATGACGTCCGAACCTCCGCTGGAAGCACGCGCTTTGAATATCATCCCTACCCCGACTCCCATGATTACGCCGCCGAATATGCTGGCCAATAATACTTCATCATGCAAATTGAAAGGGTCTGGACCGAAAACCCAGACTAAGGAATCCGTAAAAAAAGCGGTCAGGATAAACCCGACGAAAGTCTTGACGCCGAACCGGGGTCCCAGTAGTTTTAATCCTATTAAAGTCAGAGGAAGGTTAAAGCATAATGCGGATAAACCCACGGGAAATCCGAACTTGTGGTGTAAAACAATGGCAATACCGTAAATGCCGCCCGGGATGATCTTATAAGGCGTCATGAAAAAGGAATATCCGATTGCCAGTATAAAAGTGCCGAATACCAGGTAAAGATATGAGATGATCCACTTTTTGGAAAACGGTTTTTCCTTTAAAACAGAATACTTTTTATCCGCCATTTTTTGTTTGCAAAAATATAATTTTAAACACAAACAAACATGAGAATCAGATAAAATATTCCTCTTATTTTATTGAGAATATTATAATTTATTCAAAGATCAACATACGGTCTTCGAGGGGTGCCATATCTTTCTCCTGAGGTTGTGCCAACGCCGTACCGAAAGGCATTTGCGCAATCAGTTTCCACTTCGGGTTAAGGTTCCATTCCCGTATTACATCACCGTCAATGATTGGATTGTAATGTTGAAGGGATGCGCCGAATCCGGCATCTTCCAGCATGGTCCATACGACGAACTGATGCATTCCGGAAGCCTGTAACGACCAGAGATCGAAATTTTCCGCGTATTTCGGTAAATTAGCCTGTAATTCCTCAATGACGGTCTGATCTTCAAAAAATAATACGGTTCCGTATCCGGAAGCGAAACAGTTGTCTATTTTACTTTCGGATTGCCGGTATTGTTCTTCCGAAGTAATTTCTTTGAGTTTTGTTTTCACGATATTCCACAGTTTCTGGTGTTGTGGCCCCAACAACAAGACAAATCTTGCGGATTGGGAATTAAAGGCCGACGGAACATGTTGTAAAGCTGTTCTGAGGATGTTTTCGATAGCGGCGTCTTCCACGGGAGAACTATTGCCTATCTGGTAATAGCTCCTCCGGTTCGTGATGGATGCGGTAAAATTTCTTTCCATGGTAATTTTGATTAATATAAAAACATAACAGTCCAGCCATGGCCTGGTTCAAATTAATGGTGATATTCCGTTTTAATCCGCCTTGAACCATATTTTTAACCTGTATGTTGAAATAGATATAATAAAATATGTTATCTTTGTCATTCAATCTAAAAAGAGCCCTCCTTTTATGCGTTTTATTTTCCTGTTTTTTTCTTTAATGGTCTCATTGGGCCCGATCCTGAGGGCACAAAGAGCAGATATTTCCGATACACTTTCTTCCCCTGTGATTGTGGATGTGGGTGGTACATTTTATTCCACGCCGATCAAGACCTGTGATAATAATGTGGTTATCGCTTCCCATAATAAAAAGATGTTTCTCTTCAATTGTGAAGGGGAAAAAATCAATAGTTTCCGAACTCCGGGATGGATCCATGCCACGCCTACTCAATTGTCGGATAAATCGATAAGCATCGGTTGCTATGACGGTCATTTTTATTTTTTTGATAAAGACGGACATTTTGTAAAAAAAATAAAGCCTCAGGGTTTCATTTTTACCGAACCTGTTGAAATAGGAAATTATATTGCTTTCGGGAATAACAGGGGTAAAGTCGTATTTTACGATCGTCATGCTGACGAACTTTCATATACCAAACTGAAGGGAATTGTGCACGGATCTCCTATGGTTACTTCCGATTCGCTTTTGGTTATAGGTTCTACAAACGGAAAACTGGCATTTATCAATGCCGACCGGGAAATCGTCCGCGTTTTTAAGACGGATGGCTGGATCATGCATTCCAAACCTTTGGAAACTTTTGACCGATCGGTGATCGTGGGCTCATACGATAAGCATTTATATGCTTTGGATAATTCGGGCGAATTAAAATGGAAATACAAGACGGAAGGCGCGATCCATGCTTCTCCGATCCAAATGGGGGACAGTACCATTATTTTCGGTTCTTTTGACGGGTATATCTATCTTCTGGATCAATACGGGGATTTGAAACACAAAATCCAAACGGGGAAAAAAGTAGTCTCTTCTCCCGCCAGGATGAACGATACTGTTGCCGTGATCGGCTCTTACGACAAATATCTTTATTTTATCAATACGGCCGGTGAAATCCTCGGTAAGTATTATGCCGGCGGAAAAATATTCTCTTCGCCTATCGTGCTTTCCTGTGGAACGGTTTTTTGCAGTA
>CALECM010000074.1 GCA_937949745.1 uncultured Bacteroidales bacterium
TATGTACATAATGATTCGTCACAGATTGGAGCTAATGGAACTTTTTAATATTGAAACTTCAAAATGTGAAAAAAACTAAAAATTTAAGACGGCAAAGGGCTAAATAAAGATTTTTTTCCTCCTTCAAATCAGAATTTTACTAAAAAAACCAGATTTTCGTTAACATTTATTAGGATTTCCAAAAAATATTTGTATCTTTGCGTGTTGTAATATATTATGAGGAATATGTATATCATTGCCGGATGCAACGGAGCTGGAAAAACGACTGCAGCATACTATATCTTACCTGATATCCTTCAGTGTAAGGAATTTGTAAATGCAGACGAGATAGCGAGAGGCCTTTCCCCTTTTCAGCCGGATAAGGTCATGTATGAGGCCGGCAAGATTATGTCTACTCGAATAAACGGACTTATTGAAAGAGGTGATAATTTCGCGGTGGAAACGACCTTATCGGCCGTAACTTACCGGAATAAAGTATCGCAGGCGCAGGCTAACGGTTATGTGGTTAATCTGATCTATTTCTGGCTCAGTGATCCCGAATTGGCAAAGCACCGGGTACGTCTGCGTGTAGAAGAAGGCGGGCATAATATTCCCCCGCCGGTTATTGTAAGGCGTTATTACAGGGGGCTTCGTAATTTTTTCGAATTCTTTATGCCGATCTGTGATAATGTGATGCTCTTTGATAATTCGGATAATGCCCCGAAACTGGTAATGGCGAAAGTTAAAAACCAGGACGCGGAAATTTATAATGAAAGTATTTATAACCAAATATATAAAACTTATGTACGAGAAAGAAATCAATAGAGTCAGAGTGGCTATTTTAAAAGGGCTTCATGATTCTTCAAGAAATTTATTAAGTAATAAAATTAAAAGCAATCGTCCGATCGCGATTATGCGGGACGACAGGGTTCAGGTAGTTCCTGCCCGTAGCCTTTAATCTCTTGTTTAACACACACAGAAAAGGGTGATTTTCCGGTAAAAGGAAAACCACCCTTTTTCTTATAAGCCAATTCCCCGCTTTTTCGGATTATCCCCATTTTAAGACCATCCCACACTCCGCCGGATCATGCCCGTTTTCATTGAAATTCTCATTCATTTCACTGAAAAAATGATTACGAATACCGAAAATAAATCATTTCCCGTAAAACACCCGAAAACCAAAGAAACATTCCACTAAGTTTCAACGTTAAAAAAACGAAGAAAAAATTTCCCAATTATGACTAAGTTGCTTCCGGCTAGTATCCAATTTTATTTTTATAATACTGTATATAAGATATTTATATAACCAAATCGAATTAAAGATACATTTCTTTATTACGGTTCAACTTATTATTTTTGAAATAAATTTATGTTATCTTTGCGCAAGAAAAACAAAAAACTATAAAAAAATCACGATATATGGAAACTAAAATTCAGGAACTCACCGACAAACTTTACCTGGAAGGGGTTGAAAAAGGAGAAAAAGAAGCTGAGAGATTGATCGAAGAAGCCCAGAACCGACGGAAAGCTTTGATCGATGAAGCACAAAACGAAGCCCGGGATATTGTCAATAAAGCGGAGAAAAATAGTGGTGACCTGAAAAAAAACACCGAATCGGAATTAAAACTCTATGCGGCACAGTCCGTGGAAGCATTGAAGTCGGAAATTACCAACCTGATCACCGACAAACTGGCTTCTTCTGCCGTAGAATCAGCTTTTAACAGTCCCGATTTCATGCAAAAAATTATCCTGAAGCTGGTTTCCGAATGGCCTAAAAATGAACAACTCACTATTGGAAGCGAAGATGCTGATGCGTTGAAAAAATACTTTGAAAGCAATGCTAAGGAATTACTGGACAAAGGAGTAAAAATAGAACAGATTAACGGAAAGAAACACACCTTTACCATTGCTCCCGCAGACGGTACATACAAGATCAATTTCGGGGAAGATGAGTTTATCGAGTATTTTAAGGATTTTCTCAGGCCGCAGCTTATTGACTTATTATTCTAATCCATGAACTATTACGCATTTATTTCGGGGCTCCCGGACCTGGTTTTCGATGAACAGAAAAAGGTATACTCTACCCGTGAGTTCAGGGATGAGCTCAATAAATTGCTTTCCTGGGGAGATAAGAAAATTATAAAAAAACTTTTCCTTAAATACGACAACGATAATCTTCTCTCTTATTTGAAATACGGTGAAGAGGAGATGATCTTCAATGACCTCGGTAATTATTCGCAGGAACAAATTATCGACATGGTTGATTCCGTAAAGGATGAAGACCGGAAATGGAACCGGAAATATCCGCAATACCTGCAAATTTTTATCCGGGATTTCCTAAACCACGAAGAAGAACCCAAAGTTTTCTGGGAAGACCGTTTATCGGGTCTATACTACCATTATTTACTGAATAAAACAACCAACAAGTTCCTCAGGGAATGGTCGGAACTTAATATGAATATACGGAATATCCTGACGGCTCTTTCCGGCCGGCGTGACGGGATTGAATACGACTATCTCATTGTGGGAGATAACGAGGTTGCCAAATTACTCCGGTCGTCGCAAAACCCCAGTCTCGGTTTCTCGGAATTTATCGATTACTACGAACAAATCCGTGAAATCGACGAAACCGGGGATCTTATGGAGAAAGAACAACGTATCGACGCTTTCCTTTGGGAATGGATCGATGAAAATACTTTCTTCCACTATTTTGACATTGAAAGGATCATGGGTTATCTTTTTAAACTTCAGATCATAGAACGGTGGCGTGTACTGGATAACGACAAGGGAAGCGAGATTTTCAGGAATATTGTCAACGGACTGAAAGAGAGCGCGAAAACACTCAAAAATTTTGAAAACTAATAAAACATCTTAATATATGGCAACAAAAGGAATCGTAACCGGTATTGTATCGAACCTGGTGACCGTAGAAGTTGACGGGCCGGTTTCCCAGAATGAAATCTGCTATATCTCCCTCGAAGGCACCAGGCTCATGTCGGAAGTGATCAAAGTGACCGGCAGGAACGCCTTTGTCCAGGTATTCGAAAGTACCCGTTCACTCAAAGCCGGCGACGAAGTAGAGTTTGAAAACCACATGCTTGAAGTAACGCTGGGTCCCGGTATGCTTTCGCGGAACTATGACGGCCTCCAGAATGACCTCGACAAAATGCAGGGCGTATTCCTCAAACGTGGAGAATATACCTATCCGCTCGATGAAGAAAAATTATGGGAATTCACACCTCTTGCCGAACCGGGTACAACAGTTCAGGCGGGTGACTGGCTGGGACAGGTGATCGAGAACCATCAGAAACTTAAGATCATGGTTCCATTCACCTTTGAGGGGAAGTATAAGGTCAAAGAAATAACTGGAAACGGAGAGTATAAAGTTAGTGATAAAATAGCCGTGCTTACCGACAGCGAAGGTAAAGACCACGAAGTGACCATGATCCAGAGGTGGCCGGTTAAAAGGGCGGTGACGGCTTATAAAGAAAAACCGCGTCCGTTCAAACTGCTTGAGACCGGAGTAAGGCCTATCGATACGGCAAATCCTATCGTGGAAGGCGGTACGGGTTTCATCCCGGGACCTTTCGGTACGGGAAAAACAGTTCTTCAGCATGCCATTGCCAAGCAGGCCGAAGCGGATATCGTGATCATGGCTGCCTGCGGGGAAAGGGCCAATGAAGTTGTGGAAATATTTGCGGAATACCCCCACCTGATCGACCCGCATACCGGAAGAACCTTATCCGAAAGGACCATCATTATTGCCAATACCTCCAACATGCCCGTCGCAGCCCGCGAGGCTTCGGTATATACCGCCATGACCATAGCGGAATATTACCGTTCCATGGGACTGAAAGTATTGCTTATGGCCGATTCCACTTCCCGTTGGGCGCAGGCGTTACGGGAAATGTCCAATCGTCTGGAAGAGCTTCCGGGACCCGACGCGTTTCCGATGGATCTTTCTGCGATCATCGCCAATTTCTATGCCCGCGCCGGATATGTGAAACTCCATAACGGAGAAACCGGTTCCATTACCTTTATCGGAACAGTATCGCCGGCCGGTGGTAACCTTAAAGAACCCGTAACGGAAAATACCAAGAAAGTAGCCCGTTGTTTTTACGCACTGGAACAGGAACGTGCAGATAAAAAACGTTATCCGGCTATTAATGTCATCGACTCTTATTCTAAATATCTTGAATATCCCGAATTTCAGGAATATATCGCGGAACACATCGAACCGGAATGGATTAATAAAGTATCAGACCTTAAATCCCGGATGCAGAAAGGGAAAGAAATCGCCGAACAGATCAATATCCTGGGAGACGACGGCGTTCCGATCGATTACCATCAAATTTTCTGGAAATCGGAATTAATCGATTTTGTGATTCTTCAACAGGATGCTTTTGATAAAATCGATTCCGTTACCCCCATCCCAAGGCAACAATATATGCTTGACCTGATCATCAGCATATGCCAGATAGATTTTATATTTGATCATTTCAACGATGTAGGAAACTTTTTCAGGAAACTCATCAATATTTGCAGGCAGATGAATTATTCCGCTTTCGAAGATGATAATTTCCTGAGATACCGTGAAGAACTGGATCAGGCCATTGCGGAACAACCTCAAATCCAGGATGAAGATTGATTTGTAACAGCTCATCGATTAAAATGAATAAATAGCAATAACATTAAAATAAAAGGAATTATGGCAAAAGCATTCCAAAAAATATATACTAAAATTACCAAGATCACCAAAGCCACTTGTTCACTTAAGGCCCAGGGCATTACCAATGATGAGCTGGCTTCCGTGGACGGCCGTTCCGCTCAGGTTGTAAAAATTGAGGGGGATGAAGTGGTATTGCAGATATTCGGCGGTACGGAAGGGATTCCCACCAACGCGGAAGTAATATTTATGGGACAGGCTCCGAGTCTGAAGGTAAGCGAACAACTGGTAGGACGATTTTTCAATGCTTACGGCGAACCTATCGACGGCGGTCCCATACCGGAAGGCAACGAAGTGGAAATCGGTGGTCCGTCCGTAAATCCCGTACGTCGTGAACAACCCTCTGAACTGCTCGCGACCGGTATTCCCGGTATCGACCTGAATAACACTTTGGTAACCGGACAGAAGATCCCGTTTTTCACCGATCCCGACCAGCCTTACAACGAAGTAATGGCGCTGGTGGCGCTCCACGCCGAATCGGATAAGATCATCCTTGGTGGTATGGGGATGACCAATGACGATTATCTTTATTATAAAAATACCTTTAGCAATGCCGGTGTACTCGACCGTATCGTTTCTTTTATCAATACAACGGAAGATCCTTCGGTTGAAAGATTATTGATCCCGGATATGGCTTTAACTGCGGCTGAATATTTTGCCGTTGAAAAAAATGAGAAGGTATTGGTATTATTATCCGACATGACCAATTATGCGGATGCACTGGCTATCGTATCCAACCGTATGGACCAGATCCCGTCCAAGGATTCCATGCCGGGCTCCCTCTATTCGGATTTAGCCAAGATATATGAGAAAGCCGTGCAATTCCCGGATGGCGGATCTATTACCATTATCGCGGTAACAACGTTATCAGGCGGTGATATTACCCACTCGGTTCCTGACAATACTGGTTATATCACTGAAGGACAGCTTTATCTCAGACGTGACACGGATACCGGAAAAGTAATCATAGATCCTTTCAGGTCATTATCCCGTCTTAAGCAATTGGTGATCGGAAAAAAAACCCGGGAAGATCATCCGCAGGTAATGAACGCGGCAGTGAGACTATACGCCGATGCCTCCAATGCCCGTACCAAAATGGAAAACGGGTTCGACCTTACCGAGTATGATGAAAGGACACTCGCTTTCGCGAAAGATTATTCCCGCGACCTGCTGGCCATAGATGTCAGCTTAAATACGACGGAAATGCTGGATGTGGCCTGGGATCTCTTCGCACGGTATTTCACTCCGGAAGAAGTAAATATAAAAAGAGAACTGGTGGACAAATACTGGCCGAAATAATACGACCCCCGACAGGAATGAACCATATTGGAATCGTAAACGATAGAATAAAATAAGAATTCCTGTTTTATATCACTTACAATCAAAAGTTATGGCAATAAAATTCCAATACAACAAAACTTCGCTCCAAACGCTCGAAAAGCAGTTGAAAGTACGTGTACGCGCATTGCCGACTATTAAAAGTAAAGAAAGTGCCTTAAGGATGGAAGTGAAGAAAACCAAAGATCACTTCCAGGAACTGGAAACCGAGTTGGACAGGCAAATGAAGAAATATGACCATTTGTCCGGTCTGTGGAATGAATTCGACCCAACGCTGATCAAAGTAACGGATGTGGAGTTCGAAACCCGGAAAATTGCCGGTGTATTACTCCCTGTTTTCGGCAGCGTGATTTTTGAAGAAAAACCTTACAGCCGTTTCAATTCGCCTGTTTGGTATTCAGACGGGATCGCATTACTGAAAGGATTGGCTGAAACCGGTATCAGGGCGGAAGTGGAGCAATTGAAACTTGAACGGCTGGAACATGCCCGGAAAAAAACGACCCAGAAAGTTAACCTTTTTGAGAAAGTACAGATACCGGGTTATTCGGATGCTATTCGTAAGATAAAAAGATATCTGGAGGATGAGGAAAGCCTCTCCAAATCTTCCCAGAAAATTATGAGAACTAACCTGCAAAAAGCGGACAGGAAGGAGGATATATCATGATCGAAAGAATGAAGAAATATGATTTCCTGATCTATCATAAAGATTACCAGCCTTTCCTCCTTAAACTAAGGGAACTGGGTGTGGTACATGTTATGCAGAAACAGACAGGTGCCCCTCCGGAAGGAAGCGAGCTTTCCGCTTGGCTGGAAAGGGAAAGACGATATAGCAATATAATCAAATCCCTTCAGCAAATTAATGAAAAAAGAGCAGTAACGGAAGTAAAACCCGCCGATAAAAGCATTCATGGTGACCATATACTGGAACATACGGAATCTCTTTTTGAAGAATTAGATACGCTTAAATTAGATCGCCAGGGAATTCAAAAAGAAATTGACCGTATCTCTCCGTTAGGTGACCTGGAACCGGGGAGTATCCACCGACTGGATGACCACGGATGGTATATCCATTTTCACACGGTGGCCGAATCGAAATTCGATCCTCAGTGGGAAGAAGAGTTTAACGCCGTCAAATTAAAAGAAAACGGTTCTCAGATATATTTCCTGACCATGACCCGGAGTCCGAATATGCCCGCTATCGAAGCCGAGCACATAAGGCTTTCGGAAAAATCTGTTACGGGATGGAACCATGATTTGAAAGAGATCAACAGCCGGGTCCAGATTATTGAAGATGAACTGGCTGTAATCGCCCTTAATGATATCGAAACGCTTAGATATAATGAAATCAGGGTAAAGGACCATATCAATTTCGAAAAAGTGGAATTGAGCGGTAATACCGCAGCTGAAGAAAAACTGATGGTACTGGAAGGATATGTACCCGCTGAAAATGAACTGGAGACGAGCAAAGCTTTGGAAAAAGAATCCGTCTATTTTACAGTGGAAGCCCCAAGGCCCGAGGATAATCCTCCCATCAAATTCAAAAATAACCGTTTCGCACGTCCTTTCGAAATGATCGGCGACTTATACGACCGTCCCAATTATAATGCTTTTGACCTTACGCCGTTTTTCGCGCCATTCTATGTGATCTTTTTCGGATTGTGCCTGGGAGATTGCGGGTATGGTTTACTCATCTTTATCGCTTCTTTCTTTATTAAGAAATATGGTAAATCAGATTTCATGCAGACTGCCGGACAATTAGCTACTTATCTGGGACTCGGCACCATGATTTTCGGTTTTATAAGCGGGACATTTTTCGGCATACCTTTACTGGATGTCAACTGGGCCTGGATCCAACCGCTGAAACGCCTTATACTTGATTCCGACCAGCTCTTTACACTCGCTTTGCTTATGGGTGTTATTCAAATTACCTATGCGCTCACGATTAAGGCGATCACAAACTGGATGAGATTCGGCTTTGTTTATTCGCTGGATACCTTCGGATGGCTGATCACCTTATGGGGAAATATCATCGTTTATTTACTCAGCAGCAACGGAACCATCAATCCCGCCTATCAATCGACACTCCATATCATTGTTTCCTGTATCGGTGGCGCCATGATGCTCTTCTTCAATAATCCGAAGAAAGGACTTAAAGGCATACCGGGAAGCATAGGCTCGGGATTATTCGGACTCTATAATAAGATATCGGGACTATTGGGCGATCTTCTTTCCTACATACGTCTTTTCGCGCTTGGAATATCCGGCTCGGTAATGGGTCTTGTTTTTAACCAGCTGGCAATCGGCATGGCCCCTGATATCATTATCGTAAAACAACTGGTCATGGTACTTATCCTGGTATTCGGACACAGTATCAATATATTTATCAACGGACTGGGCGCTTTTATACATCCGATGCGTCTGACTTTTGTTGAATTCTATAATAATGCAGGATTTGATGGCGGTGGAAAAGCTTATAATCCTTTTAGAAAATATGCAGATTAATCCAATTAAAATTTAATAAACAGAAAACTAACACAAAAAAGAAAAATTATGGAACCTATTCTATTGGCCTATATTGGCATTGGACTCATGCTTGCTCTTTCGGGAATCGGAAGTGCCTACGGTGTAACCATCACCGCGAATGCTTCCGTGGGAGCATTGAAAAAGAATCCCGATAAATTCGGGAACTATATGATCCTCACGGCGCTTCCCGGGACTCAGGGACTTTACGGCTTCCTCGGTTACTTCCTTTTATCGGGACATTTAGTACCGGAAATCACCATGTTCCAGTCTGCCGCTATCTTCTCTATCGGACTGGCATTGGGATTGATCTGTATTTTTTCCGCAATCCGTCAGGGACAGGTTGGTGCTAACGGTATCGCAGGTATCGGAGCCGGTCATGATTTATTCGGCCGTACCATGATCCTCGCCGTTTTTGCAGAACTTTATCCTATCGTGGGTGTAGCTGCTTTATTCCTGATAGGTAACTCCATTTAATAAATATAGATAAAATTTAAAGCTGCTTAAAAAGTTCCTGAACTACCTAACGGTTATTTCCCTGTCATTCTGAGTGAAACGAAGAATTTGAGTAAAAGATTCTCACTACATTCAGAATGGCAGTTTTATTATTCCGTATCACCAATCCAGGAGTTTTCAAGCAGCCTTATTTATATCCGGATACGACTAATCTTTAATAAAGATAGATTTTTTTCAACTTCTCAATATCTACTCCGAGCTGCCCGGTAAGAAATCTTTCCACGGAACCGTATTCAATTTCAATCGTATCAAAAGCGGCATTTATATATTCCAGTTTAGCGGACTTAGCGTTAAAAATACATTGCAATATCCTATCGTCAAGTCCGTAATTACCGTAGAGAGAACGAATATAATCCATGGTTACGCCGGAACAAATGTTGGTAAGCAGATAATCTTCCAATACAACATCCCGTTCCACGCCGAGTGCCGAAAGTAATAATGCGGCCGCGAAACCGGCCCTGTCTTTACCTGCCGTACAATGGAACACCAGCGGTAAATTCTCTTTTTCCTGGATCATTTTGAATAATTCCTTATATTCATCCTGGTAATCCAACACCAATTTCTTATTCAGATCGATAAAATAATCGGTCACTACATTTTCATCACCTCCCAGCACCATTTGAATTAAGTCATTAATACCCAAGTCTCCGGTTTCAATATCCACAGGTTTTTGAATTACGGAGGAAGGTAGCCTGTCCGGAGCAGCGTTTTTTTCGGTTTCCGAACGGAGATCGATCACCGTTTTAATTCCGGAAGAACCTAAATAGGAAATATCAGCGGCATGAAGTTCTTCTAACGTTCCTGACCTGAATATTTTACCCCATTTCACGATCTTACCGTCACGGGTTTTATAACCACCCATATCCCTGAAATTATCCTGCTTTTCGAACGGGAGTTTCCGCATACCCATCGGGGCTCTTGATCCGTCTCCCCATTCGAGACAATAAACCTGATATTTATTTATAGTCGTGGTATATTCTCCGCTTCTGTTACCACTTTTTACCGGCGTGGTAAAATCTATTTTCTGGTCATTGATTCCCGCGTAGATTTTCCAGTTCCCGTCACGGTGAACCTGATAACGCGCATTTTTGGTGGCAGGATCGCCAAATATTTCGGCATAAGCCGTAATATCGTTACCTTTGAATAATTCCTGACTGATCTCTTCCTCTTCTTTCTCTTTGGAACAAGAACTGAGGCCCAGTAAACCGGAAAAGATCCCCCATAAAATAACAATTTGAATTAAATGATTTTTTTTCATAATTGGATAATTTTTAAAATTCAGCACAAAATTAAAAATTTTAGAATCCGAAAAAATAGAAAATAAATATTAATAATAATAGTTTTCTGAAAAACAGACTAATAAAAATGTTAAAATAAGTTAAAGCGAAAAAAATAGAGGTGAAATTAGGATATCCTAAACAAAAAATCCAACTGCAAAGAATATTTCGCTATAATCGCTATTAGTTGAAATTTTGTGAGATTACGTTGAATAACCTATAAGTTATGATATGTTTTAACTATTTTTGACCAATTATAACTATTGAAAATAATATAAATCGATTACCATGAAAAAAGCAACCAAGTATCTTTTTTTGATTTTATTTTCTTTTTTAACCTATTCCGGATTTTCGCAATTCACACTGGGACCGAAAGTAGGGCTTAATTACACCAATATCATTGGACACAGTGATTACAGGGCAGGAATGGATGCGGGTATTTTCATGAGGATAGGTACTTTCTTTTATTTTCAACCTGAATTCGATTATTCATTCAGAAGCTCTAATTTTAAGTCTGCCTATGATGAGATTGAAAATAACTTCAGGTTAAAAACACACAATTTTGATATTCCATTACTTATCGGATTCAAATTCTTTTCGGCTCCTAATTTCAATTTCCGGGTTTTTGTAGGTCCAAGAATCGGTGTCTTAATAGACAATTCTCTCGAGAATAATTCCATGAAGACAGTCCAGATCGGAGGACAGGCCGGGATAGGAATCGATATCTGGAGGTTTACCTTAGATGCCAAATATGATTTCTCCGGTAATAAATATGAGGGGACAAGTGATGAATGGTGGAAGCAGAATATGTTTAATTTCGCTATAGGATTTAAATTCTTTAATAAATAGTCAATCTCTGCCCTAATCTATGAAATATACCACAGGGATGCTCATCCGTCGTGATAAAGTGTTCCTGTGGTATTGATGTTTTGGATACTCTACTTACGAACCCCAAACCACCGGGATCAGGACTCTATTTTAAACCTATATTTCCTTTATTTAATGAAAGTTTCCGGTAAACTTTTATCGTCTGCGGGTTGTTCTATCGATGTTACTCGTCATTTAAAAAACGTTAATATTAAAACCCTCTATAAATGAAAAGATATCTTAAACTATCACCGGCAGAAGCCATTCAGTTTTTCGTTCACCATAACCCGAAATTAGTTTCCGATACGCCGGAAGAAGTAAGAAAATCCGTACAGGGACTTTTGGAAATCCCGGGTACTCTCTCCGTTTCCATTACGATGCCCACCCACAGAATATTTCCGGAGACCGATAAAGATATCGTTTCGCTTAAAAATCTCATTTCCGAAACCGAGCGGGCTCTCCAGGAAGTGACGGATAAGCAGACCTTCAAGGCCATTATGGAAAATATCGCCGAAGCTTACCAGTCTGTAGATTACCGTCATAATCTGGACGGACTGGTCATATACGCCAATGAAAATTTTTCCTCGCTGGTAAGATTACCAATTGAACTCAAATCCGAAATCCTCATCGATCCTTATTTTGATGTGAGACCGCTATATAAAGCGATACAACAAATCAAGCATTATTATATACTGACGGTAAGCCGCCAGAAAATCCGCCTGATTGAAGCATTTAACGACAGGATCATCGAAGAGATGCACAATAGTGATTTCCCGTTTGACAATACGGAATATTATACGACGGATCCGATGAAACTGATGCAGGACAGTTTTGTGGATAATCTTATCAAAGAATTTTTCAATGTGGCTGATAAACGTCTTCAGAATTACACCAAACAAAATCCCCTTCCCCTGATCTTAATGGGCGATGTAAAAGCGGTATCCTATTTTAAAGAGGTCATGGATAACAACCGTATGGTAGTTGCGCATGTACCGGGGAATTATGATCTCGCGACGACATTGGAGATCGTGGAAACCGCGGCACCGGTAATCAGCGCTTATGCCGAAACCCTGAATGCCGGTTATATGGCCGAGATCGATCAGGGCCGTTCCCGTAATCTACTCACCACCGATATACAGGAAATCTATGATATGGTGAATTTGGGAAATATCACTGCTCTTTATATCGGAGAAAATTATACGCTTCCGGGCCGTATCGAGGACGGTAAAGTGATATTAGCTAATAATAACGAAGACACATTCAATACGGAAGAATTGTCTCTCGATATTATAGAAAAAATCCGGAATAAAGGTGCTAAAGTGATATTTATGGAAGATCAGGTACTCGAAAAATACCAGGGAATGGTCCTCATCAGGCAATATTAAGATATTATTCCTATTAAATAAAGTTAATTCCGGATTAAAAACAGCTCGATCAACAAGGAGCTGTTTTTTTATTTCAATCATTTACAATTTATTCCATAGCAAAATAACAGAAATGGAATAATGAATCCGGAATAAAATCATATACCATTACATTTTTTTCCTATTCTTAAAATATTTTTAGTCTTCGATTGTCTTCCTTAATATAAAGCGCTTTGAGAATAAATTAAAAAAGAAACTTTAAAAGAAAAACAAGATGACAACAAGAAATTTTGGAATGGGATTCTTCGGAAGACCGGAAGATAGAAAAAAATTCCGTGAAGCATGGTCTAAAATGACCGACAGTGAAAAATTAGAGATGATGAACAGGAGAATGGAAACGATGGATAATCCGGAAAGCCGTTTCTCTGTAAAGGCTCTGGATGCCCGTTGTGAAGAATGGATGAAAAAAACACCGGAAGAAAAAGAAACATTTGTGAACGAATGGAAAGAAAAAGTTCAAAACCGTAAAGAATGCATGGGAGCGTTTTTCGGAGGCGATCACCGGGCACATGAGATGAACAGGAATCAGCAGTAAAATCGGAAAAATCCACCGGGTTGATAACATTAGTATCAACCCGGTGGATTTTTATAATAAAATAAATAGCGTTCACTAACCAGAAAAAAATGTTAACTTTTGAATATATCCTGATTTTACTGATCGCTATTTTCATATCTAACCTGATCAACCGGTTCATACCGTCGGTAACCGTTCCCATCATACAAATCGCACTTGGAGCCTGCATCGCATTTCTTCCGTTACATTACCAGCCCGAATTCGAACCCGGCTTATTTTTCATACTTTTCATCGCCCCCCTGATTTATAATGCCAGTATGATGATCGATAAAAAATCTTTCTGGTCACTGAAAGGACCGATCCTGAATAATCCTGACTTCTTTCCACAAGATAAATAAAATACGATAAAATATTGTTCCCGCTAAATTGTCTGTATAATAGGAGTAGTCTAAAGTAACCGGAATCCTTTATCGATAACCAAAACCATACACCATGAAAAGAATAACATTGAAGATACGGGATGGAATTTTCGGGCGGATGTATAAAAAGCAAGGAATATGAATAATAATATCCGTGATATTCTGAAAAGCTTCACTTACTTCTTTATGCTGGCAGCGGATTTGTATTTATTGCAGGAAGTATCGTCCTGATCCGTATTGGGATTATAGAACGAATGACTTTATTTTGTCTTATTTAACTTGTCCGACTCACCGGTTTCTTCCAAAGCCCACAATGTATCCCGCTGGGACTTTCCGTTCAACATACCGGAGATATAATCCGAAGGGAGGAAAGAAAGTTTTCCGTTGGTAGTACTGCAAAAAACCGTTCCACAGGAAAGCACGATAGGCGAAGAGAATATTTTTCC
>CALECM010000075.1 GCA_937949745.1 uncultured Bacteroidales bacterium
ATATCCGCCTCCTTCTCCAATCCTTTGTTATCATTTACATTAATTCCCTGCATTTGCGTAGTCGGTTCTACCCGTCCCTGTTTTTGTTGAACCACATGCCATGCTTCATGGGGAAGATAGTTCTCCTGTCCGGGAGCCACGTGTATATCGGTTCCCTGTGCAAAGGCCAAAGCTTGTAATTGCGCGGGTTTATCCGAATTATAGTGTACTTTTACATCATCCATATTATAACCGGAAAGGTTTTCAATGCCCGTTTTCAGATTGTCAGGTAATCCTGTATTGTTTGGCTCTACTTCCCGTTGTACCGGATTTTTATCCATGGAAGGAACATTTTCAGATTTTCCCTGCCATATCTCCTCATCCTCCATTCCTTCCCGTTGAATAATATCGGATTTACTTTGGATCACTTCATCATCCTCTTCCGGTAAATATCGTTGTATATTTTCCCGATACTGTTGAATCGTTCCATTAACAGAAGAGTGTGCTGAGGTCTTAGTCTGTAATAATTCTTCGTCCTCTATACTTTCACGTTGTATGGTTTTATTTTCTGGCATCTTGTCCCTATATGCCTGTAATATTTCGCTTGCCGGAGCCTGGTTGGCTGCTTTGGATTTCTTTTGAAAAGTGGGGTGAGATTTGTTTTCGGGTTTATTCATCTACTCTCTCATGGTTCATTTTATTTGATGAATACAAAAATAGTTGTTGAGTACGAAATTTTATTTCGCTACAACCAAACAGCGTATTGATAAATAGAAAGAGGAAATCCGAACCAGATTTCCTCTTTTATTATAAAAAATTCAACTAAAATCCCGATTCCTGTCCTATTTACCTGCTCCTTCGATTAGTATTATTCCGGTTTACGCCGGATTGTCTGGGGGTGGTCGAACTGTTGTTAATACGCTGTTGCCGGTTATTGCCGGTATTGGGACGTACCGTGGGTTGTTGATTCGTATTCGAGGGACGGGTCATCTGCTGCCGGTTTTGATTATTGTTGGAAGGTCTTGTCGCCGGTTGGCGGTTGGGTGTCTGGGTGGGTCGTGTTGAAGGACGCTGATATACCGGATCTCTTCCCGTATTGGAAGGACGGGTAGCGGGCTGTCGGTTCGGATTGTTATTCGCCGGCCGGGTGGTAGGTTGCCTGTCGGGGTTGTTCGAAGGACGTGTTGCCGGTTGCGAATTCTGATCCCGGCCGGGATTGGTAACAGCGGGAGGATTGGCCGGTCGTGTTGAAGGCTGCCGGTTTACATTGGTATTACCGGTATTCACCGGTCTTCTGTTGATCTCTTTCGTCAGGTCCGCCGGCCGGGCCCTGTTACTGTAATTGTAATTATTTTCCCGTGTTACGGGACGGGTTGTAGGTGCATTTCCCCGTGTAGGTGAAACCCCTCGCCGGTTATAATTGTAAATATTGGTATTATGGATCTGCCTGTTTTCAGCGGTTCTTCTCACGGTAACATTATTTCCGTATCGTACCGGTCGGGTTGTAGCCTGGCGCGGCCCGTAATAATGATTATACGGCGTTCCATAGGGAGGCCTGTATACCGGAGGTCCCCACCATCCGCATCCTGCGTAGCGATGATGTCCCCAGTAATGAGGGCGGTAAGGAGAATAAAAACCGAACCATCCGTAGCCTCCTATGCCGTAAGTAATATTCATGGACCAGCCGTACCACGGATTATAATACATCCCGAATCCCCAGGTGCAGGGCCGCGCGTAATAATAGCGGCCTCTCCACGGATTATAACGGTGTCCGGTACCGTAAACAACAACAGGTCCCACGATATAATTAGATACATATCCGCTGGTATAACCTACATATACTATTTCCGGCGTACTATGGTAAATATTGACATACTTGACGTTGTAAGCCGGAGAACTCGGCGGAATATCATTGACGTTCTGAGGGCGGTAATCGCTTACCGTCCACGGTCCCTGTGGTGAATTACCGGTAAACCATATTCCGTCGTCAACCAGAAAATATACGTTTCCTTCCTGCAAGACCGTATTGGAGCTATTGGTAGCCAATCTTATGTTAGTGCCCTGTATGGTTTCGAAAACGGGATCCCCGTCATATATTACTTCTGCGGCGACCATATCCCTGCTGACGGCAGCGGTATGAGGAACCCGGGCATCTTTGACCGCTTCGCCCGCCGCTTTGGTGCCGGGAACATTGGCCAGGACCACATCCTTATCCGACCCTTCCGGTATTCTGGCAAAATCGGAAGGCAGTGTTTCCGGATCTACATAAGACCATGGCCCTTCTATATTGCCCGCCCTGTACCATCGTCCTGATAAAAGCACATAATAGGATTGGTTGTTGATGTCCATAAATATATGTTCTTCCGTGTTATCCACATAAAGAAGACTGGTGCCCGCTATGGCTGAAAAGGTGGCTGCTCCTTTGGTTTGGATTAGTTCAGCCGGTACGGTGCTTACGATTATTTTCGGGTAAAAACTTCCTTTGGTTTCGGCGATAGCCTCCTCATTATTTTGAAGTGATTTTGCCATATCCTTCACTGCTTTTGGCGGATTTTTCTCTGCTGTATAATTACCGGTTGCCTGCGGACTTTTATACCACAATTCCCCATTACTGAGGTAAAAATTATTCTGGTATTTTAAAATGAGGAAAGGGGTGTTGATGACCGCGTCAATTCCGGCCGTGCCCGTATTTTCAATGATCGGATCCCCGTCGATACTGACTAATAAAGCCGCTTCTCTGGAATAAATGATCTTGGGTGGAGTATGGTCCATTGCTGAGGCGAACCGGGTTTCTTTATTGGCCTGTTCAAGGTCAGCCGTGATATCGTTTCTTTCCCACCGGGGCTTTTTTGACTGGAAAGTTTTTTCGAGCAGCCGGATCATATTCTGGCGCTCATCTTCGGTTATGCCGTCAGGGAAACGAATATCCGTAATATTGACATTACTTAGGGTGACTTGCTGGGAGTTACTGTTTTCCGCAATCTGTGCATCTCCCCAGATAGCTCCGAAAACGGGATTGCCGTTATTCTCGTACATGGCCATTGCCGCCCGGAAATTTAACATGTTCTGCGTGTAATCTTCAGCCATGGGTTTAAATACAGTTATCGAAATATTCCCTTCCTGCCCCGACATAGGCCAGGTAGATTGGGCAAATGACGAACTGAAAATCAGGCACAATCCGATGAAAAGGATGAGCGCCTTCGGGAATTTCTTGTTTTTACAGGTTTCCATAATCTTCAATATTAGTTAAGATGAAAAGATATATAACTCCATAGGTTAGGATTACAATTATTCCGTCAGGTTTAATCTTTTCGATTAATTAGAAACATATGATACTTTTATCCTACGGGATTTATATCCTTTCCATTCTGAATGTAAACATTCCCGGGAAAGAAAAGTTTGTGCTATTTGATTGAGAATAGGATAGAAGGATGTCCGGTAAATTAGAGAAGAGCATTATCTCATCGAAATTTCATTATACATATTTTTCAGACCGGGAACAAAATTGTGATGCTGTTGTTTTATAGTCATCCGCAGTATAAATACAAAAAATGTATTTTTGTTGTGATTTATCCGTCACGTAAAAATATCACTATGGTAATGATAACTATTCCGGCATTTTTTATCAGGCTTTTTGCCGCATCTTTCATTTTTCAGTTTCCCGCATTCCATCATCCGAATGCGGATATTACTATGATAACGGACAATGGAGCCGATAAAATCGTCGGCATTTATTATGTTATAGAACCCGATTCGAAAGAGGAAAGTAAAGTTGAGATTTATAAAACCGCTTCCGGCAAATACGAAGGGAAGGTGATATGGCTTAAAGAACCCCGTTTTCCTGACGGATCTTACAAGACGGATATTAAAAATCCTGATCCGAATATGCGCAAAGTTCGCGGAGATCAGATCGTGCTATTGAAAAATTTTACCTACAATGCCAAAAAAGAAGAGTGGAGCGGGGGTGAGATTTATAATCCCGTGGAAGGTAAAACCTATAAAGCCTTTATGAAATTCGAATCCCCGACCAAATTGAAAGTAAGGGGTTATATCGGCGTTTCGGCTTTGGGAAGGAGTATGTATTGGACCAAGATCAGTTAAATGCATATTTTCAAAAGGTGTTAACTCCTCAAATAAGGCGATATTTCCGTAATATTATTACCGTATCTTTACCTCTTTTTTGTATTTTTGCCGATTGATTTTTTAAAAAATTACTATGAATAATACGGTCCGGGTGGGTGGATTTAATATTCTGCCTACTGTAGTCAAACATTTGTTGATCATCAACGGTATTTTTTTCCTGGCCAAGGTGTTGCTAATGCCGAGAGGGATTGATATGGATGAGATTTTCGGATTGCATTATGTGGGAGCACCGGCATTCAGGCCCTGGCAGATCATCACTTATATGTTTATGCACGGCGATTTCGGACATATATTCTTTAATATGTTCGCCCTGTGGATGTTCGGCTCTACGCTGGAAAATTACTGGGGAAGTAAGAAATTCCTGATTTATTACCTTGTGACGGGGATCGGGGCCGCTATTATCCATTACCTGATCATCTATTTCCAGATCCAGCCTACATTGGCTTTGCTGAATCAGTTTATCGATAACCCGAGTCTGGAATCCTACCGTTATCTGGTAGAACATAATCCTACGGAAAGGATGCAGGGAATGTTATCCCAGAATCTCCTTGTACTTCAACAATCTCCCGAATCTTTGAACGAACTTGTACGTGTGACGGCCGGATTAAAATCACAGTATCTGAATTCATTCAACATCATAGGAGCTTCGGGTTCTGTATTCGGTTTATTGCTGGCATTCGGCATGATGTTCCCCAATTCGGAAATTTACCTCTATTTTCTTCTTCCCATCAAAGCCAAATGGTTCGTTATTATATACGGCGCTATCGAATTAATATATGGAATATTTGGATCCGCTGACGGGGTGGCCCATTTCGCGCATTTAGGCGGGATGATCTTCGGGTTTATCCTGATCATGATCTGGCGGCATCAGGCAAAGAAACAAAGAGGTTATTTCTGATGTTATTTGGTGAAATATCTCGAGCTAAATTAATTTAAGACAAGAATGTTCTACGGACAAAATCCCTATTCCTATCAACGGCCCTCTTTCGGAAGACGTGTGAAGAATTTTATTACCAGTAAATCTCCCCTTAACCGGTTGATCATGATCAATGTGGCGGTTTACCTTTTTTTCGTGGTTCTACGATTGATCTTTTCCGTGTTGGGATACCTGCTTGAGTCATCTTCGCTTAGCGGAGTTGTAGGTACCGTTGTCAACTGGCTCGCCTGTCCCGCTTCCTTCCGGGTTTTACTCTATCAGCCCTGGTCGCTCGTAACTTCCCTGTTTATTCATGCCAACCTTTGGCATATCCTGATGAATATGCTGATGCTCTATATCATGGGAAGTATCTTTATCCAGTACCTGGACGGGAAAAAACTGATTACGACTTATTTCCTTGGTGGTATTGCCGGGAACCTGCTTTATATGGCAGCCTATAATATTTTCCCCGTTTTCTCGTCGGTACTTCCGTTGGCGCATGCTTTGGGAGCATCGGGCAGTATTATGGCCATTATGGCCGCGATCACGGTTTACAGGCCAAACCATGAGTTTAATCTGATCCTGATCGGGCGTGTGAAATTATACTGGATCATGATTATCTTTGTCGTACTCGATATTATCAGTATTCCGAATGGAAATGCCGGCGGGCATATCGCACATCTCGGAGGCGTAATGTATGGCGTTATATCCCAGTTGTTTTACCGGAATTACAATACAACGAAACGTCCGAAACGGAAGCCGAAGGACAGGTTTAAAAAACAGAAATATTCCACCTCATACGACAATAATTGGAGGCCCGTGAGCGATGAGGAATATAATGCCAATAAAGTTAAAGAACAGAAAAAAATCGATGAGATCCTCGACAAAATATCGAAAAGCGGTTATGATGCTTTGACAAAAGAGGAGAAGGATTTCCTGTTCCATTATAGTAAAAAATAAATTTGGATGCCCAAAAAAGATAAGCATGTAATCCGGAAAGTTGTTATCGGATCATTATTGGCGCTTAATATTTTCTTTGCCGCGGCTTTTCTTTTCTCTTTCCTGGCACATTATATTTCTCCGGAACATTCTGTACTGGTGGCCTATTGCGGATTGGCATTCCCTTACCTGATGTTCGTCAATCTTTTCTTTACCGTCATGTGGATCTTTATCCGTTACCGGTATCTTTTTATCTCATTGACCTTACTCCTGCTTAATGTTAATAATATCGATAAATATTACCAGCTCCGGGGGACCGAAAAACCTGAGAAATGTGAGAACTGTATCAAAGTGATGAATTATAATGCCAAATTATTCGGGGTTTATAATTCGAACAATAAGCAGCAAAGGGAAAAAGACCGGGATCAAATCTTAAGGTTTCTGCAGGAGGAAAGACCGGATATCGTCTGCTTCCAGGAGTATTTTTACGATAAAAGCGGTAAACTGGAATTCAATACGACCGATTCGTTACTGTCCGTATTAAGATTAAACAAGCGTACTCCCAAAGAGACGAAGAATTATTATTCCCAGTATTTCCCTACTGACCTTAAAGATGAGTATTATTACGGCGTAGCTATTTTCAGCCGTTATAAGATCGTAAACACTGATTTTATTGCATTGCCCGACAGTAATAGTGCCAACGGTGCTTTATTCGCGGATATCAAATATAAAAATGATACGATCCGGATTTACAGTCTTCATTTGGAATCTTTCCATATGGATCCGATGGATTATGAAACGGGAAGAATGATCCTGCAACGGGATATCCAGGATCCGGATTTCAACAAAAATGCCAGGAAATTGTCCCGGAAAATGAATGTGGCTTTCCGTAAAAGAGCCGCGCAGGCTAACGTAATCAGGGCCCACATGGACAGTTGCCGTTATCCGGTGATCGTTTGCGGCGATTTTAACGATACGCCCGCCTCTTACGTTACCCACAAAATAGGGAAAGGACTTAGCGATACATTCCGTACCGGCGGTTCGGGAGAAGCCGTGACTTACATTGGAGATGCTTTTCCTTCATACAGGATCGATTATATTTTCCATGATAAGAAATTTAGTTCATACGGACATACCGTCGCTGAACAATTAACCGTTTCCGATCATTATCCAATATATTCTTATATATCCATTAAGAAAAGGTGAGAAAATCAAAATAAACCATGACCAAATTTTTATATGCTATGTTTCCTGTTATCGTACTCTTATTATGGGGTGGAATCAATTATTACGCGGGCTTAAGGCTGTGGCAGGCCCTGTCATTACCCGCCGGTTTTAAAGTGTTTTATGTTATCATATTTGTATTGCTGGCGATATCTTTTCCGTTAGTTATGGTTTTCA
>CALECM010000076.1 GCA_937949745.1 uncultured Bacteroidales bacterium
AACCAGTAAAATGCTCTCTTTGATATTGGAAGGATGTTTTCCGACGATCAGGGCATACATTTTATCAAGTACCGCTTTTAATGAGGACGGAAAAGTATACCAATAGAGTGGGGTAGCGAGAACAATAATATCCGCCATCTCCAGATGCGGCGCCAGTTCATTAAAATCATCTTTAAAAATACAAGCGTTCCCGTTAGTGTAACATGCATTGCAGGCCCTGCATTCACGTACGTTCTTAAATGCTGCGGCCACCTTCGTGACGGCGTGACCTTTCTCCGAAGCGCCTTTGATAAAAGCATCCGCCAGAGTATCGCTGTTCCCGCCTTTGCGCGGACTTCCCGTTAAAACCAGAATATTTTTCTTCATTTTGTTATGTATTTGCTATTGCAAATTAAATGAAAATAATCCGGATATAACCGTAAATCTTATCCTGTAACGAGTTTTATACCGTGGTTGAAAATAACCGGATTGATAAGCCTTATTCAAACTGTTTAGCCACTGAGTTGTTATCTTATTTTCATTTCAAAATTCAAATTATAGATCATGAAGAATTATTTCTTGCTTTTTATTGTTACAGGCCTGTTTTTTACTTCCTGTTCATCCGGAAACCGGAAAGAACCGTTACCCGCGAATCCGGTGCAACCTAAAGAGGAAGTTCCTTTTATGGCGGTATCCGATTCAGGAATAGTGCATATGCCGTTGAATGATGGCTACGGAAAGGTAAGGCTTCGTAAAAATCCGAACCAGGTGATTTATGTGGTATTTGATTCTCCCGGATATCACACGCTTACCGGTTATGTGACGTCCGCTGATTCTACCGCTAATCTTCGATTTGTTCAGATATTCCTGCCTGACGGCGAAATGGACGGGCCGTTCGGCCGCGAGATTGATTATATTCTTCCTTCCGACGGAAGATATAAATTATCCGTCGGTGAAAATATGATGGCGGGAGATCCGTGGGGAGGTGATTTTATGGTGGAAATTTTCCTGTCGGAAAATTTGTAATCCAATAATAGTTTAGAAATGTGACATTTTATTCGGGAATATAGGGCGGATACGGATCTATGGGCTGGATATTGACGGGGGTTACATTTACAATCCCGTCGACAATATATCTTGAATGTCCTCTCCATGGTAATCTTCCGAAGTATTCCTTATAATGCAGTTCTACCATTTGTCCTCCCAGACACATCAGGGAATCGGCGAGAACGGGATCTTTGATCGAAAAATTGAATTCATTGGATTGTACACCACCCGGTTCGTTACTCCAGAAACCACTTTGGATTAATTTCCCTTCGTATGTTTTAAAAATCACGCCTTTGTATACTACAAAATTTAATTGTCCGGTTTTTACGCCTTCCCCGTAAGGATAATAATAGCGGATCCCGAGAAAGATCAGAAGCGCAAGAATCAATACACCTACTATAATGCCTAAAATCCGGTTTCTTTTCCGGTTCTGTTCCGTTTTATCCTTCATGATATTTTTATTTTTTTAACAAAACAATATCACCGTATGAAGGTTCAAATACGGAGTTTCAAATTCAAAAATCTCCTTAATATATAGAATCTTTAATTGAGAGATGACCGACTGCTATTTAAACTTTAATTAACAAAATATTGTTCTTTTTTTATAAACTAAAAATAACAGCTATGAATAAACAGAATGAATTGAACATGGGTGAGGAGCAGAAAAGATGGCAGGCCAGTGAAAATTACGCTGAAAACAAACCCAAGCTTGCGCAATCGAAACTCCGTGAAAAAGGTATGATAGATCAATATAATACCCGGAAAAAAGAAGAATCAACCAGAAATGAAAAACCTAAGAAGAATCCGGACCATGATGAACGGACTACCGATCATATAAACCGGGAAAAATAATCCGGTCTCATTTCTGATAAGAAGAGATTGCACTAAATATTATCTTTATTATCACAACCATAAAGAATTGGAATGAATTTTCCGGTATATAATTCTATAAAATCTTATTCAACATAGAAGGAGAATTATTACGGGATTTGTAATGAAAAATCCACGATAAGATAAAAAGCAAAAGGAGGAGTCTTAAAGATTCCTCCTTTTTTATTTTCCGTATTTATAACGGTTGTTTATTGCAGAAATTAATGATGTTAATCGTCCATTTTTAACAGTTTTCCTTTTTTATCTAATTTTAATTCCAGTCCGTTCATTAGTTCCACTTCCCATCCCCAGAATTTTCTTTCGATCTGTTCGATGGATGTTCCGGGGAAATTGGCCTGCATATAAGAACCTACTTCATTGGGAATAACGGAGCCGGGTATAGCTTTTCTTTTTCCGTCAATTTCTTTCCAGTCACCGTTTTTATCGAACTTAATCTCTTGTCCGTTAGCCAGCACAACTTCATATTCGGTACTTACGATCTCTTTGTCAATTAGAATATAAGAGATCGCTTCATTGGAAAAATGCTGGTCGATAAAATCCCTTGCATTACCCGGTAACTGGGAAATGTCTTTGGTGTAGCTTTCCTGGGCCATGGTGAACTGCCATGTTGCTATCATGATGATAGTCGTAAAAATGATTTTCTTCATGTTATAAATATTTTAATTTTTATCTATAACAATATTGCAATTTAAATGTTAGCGGATAACATCCGAATAATTTCGGTACTCATCCCTCAGATATACGATCTGTTATTATGGTGTATATTATCGAATTCTTATTTTCAGGATCTATGGGCATGATTAAATAAAAACTACTCCATTCCCGGGAATGGAGTAGTAGTCCGTATAGATTTCTTATTACAGTGAAAATTATCCGTCGATGATAATCGTAACCGGAAAATTAAAACCGGTATCTTACGCCGAGTGAGATTCCGGCGAATCGGGCCCATACGCGGTCGGTAAAGCCCAGCAAATTGATCATGGGCCGGTAATCGAGACTGAGGGTCAGCGGGAACCAGAATTGATATTCCACCCCGATCTGTCCTCCGATACTTAATGATACGGGAACCCTGAACCTGTCTGCTCCTCCGAATACGAAACCGACACCGGCCGCGGGACCTACGTACCAATTCCAGGCTCCGTCATAAGTCCACGACCTGAAAGGAAATATCCAGTCGTAAGCTGCGGCTGCTCCAAACGCCATGTAAGAACCGCCGAATCCGAATCCGGCACTGCAATCCAACATGTTACGTCCCAATTGATGCTGGTAGGAAAAATCAATGTCACCACCTATCCGGGCGCCGATAGCTCGGGGTTGTGCATCGATGGTCATGTGTAAGCCAATTAAAAGCGAAAGGAATAAAGTAAGTTTTTTGATCATAATGGTTTTATTTTAAATAAATCATATCGTAAAAATAGATATTTTATTATTCCGCATTACGGAAATTCAACAAAAACCCTTTATTCATCAGGCAATGCGTGATTATTTTAAATGATTTTTTCTTTTTAAAATTGAAATAAAATCCATATTCAGGAGATATTCTTATGGAATAGAGCAGCGTTAAGGAATTGTGTTTAATAAACCTTATTATTTTCCCTTATTATTTTGACTCTCTTCACAATAACCATAGCAAAATTGTGTTATTGAATAGTAGATTAACCACTATATTAACTTTTATTAAGAGAAATCAAAATGAAGAGATTCATGGTCATGGCTTTGGCTATGCTTACCTTACCCATATTCGCTCAAAAGGAAAATCCTTACCGCAAAACAGATGAAATAGCCGTTAGTATACCTAAAAGCCAAACCCGTACTTCTGCGGATATCGCCGCCTATATTTCCGCTCATTTTACAGGGCAGACAGAACAGGCGAGGGCTATTTACATGTGGATAGCCACTCATATTGAATACGATATTCCGGCAATGTCCCTCACCGGTTCCTACATGAAAAAAAGTGAAATACTGAATGACGTTTTGTCTATGCGCAAGGGAATCTGCTCCCATTACGCGGAGCTTTTCACCGATATAGCCCGTCAGGTCGGTATAGAATCCTACGTCGTAGCGGGTTATACGAAGCAGGGCGATTATGTGGATGAAACTCCCCATGCCTGGAATGCCGCCAGGATCGATTCGGTCTGGTATCTTTTTGACGCCACCTGGGGTGCGGGTTATATCCGGCAAAACAGGTTTGTGAAAAAAGTCGATGATGCTTATTTTAGAATGGAGCCTTCCTGCGCAATCCTGACACACATGCCTTTCGATCCGATGTGGCAATTCCTCTCCGAACCCATAACCCATGATGAATTTTATGGTAAAAACAGAACTGCTCATCATCCCGTAATCTATTTTAACTGCACCGATACTTTGACGAATTATATCCGGATGAACCGGATGGATCAGTTGATTTCCTCCCTGGCAAGGATGGAGTCGAATAATAACGGTAATCTGTTCATAGCTTCACAGGTCCGGGATATGGAGCGTGGATTGGAATATTATAAAAATCAGGTTAACACAGATCTTTTTAATGCTGCGGTTGACCGTTTCAATGAAGGTATTATCCGGTTCAACGATTTTATCGATTATCGTCAAAATCGTTTCATGCCCGAAAAGGCGGATGAGGAGCTCCGGCAAATGCTGGCTCTTGCCGAATACCATCTTATGGATGCCGGAAGTAAATTATGGTCCATCAAAGCGCCGGATATCGATATGGCAGAATCGATTGCCGATATGAACGCGATCATAGAAAGGGTAATGATCAAGCTTTATCGTCATAAAGCTTTTCTGGAAGAGTATCTTAATACGGAAAAATCACGCCGGAAACTTCTGCTTTAAAGCTTATTATCCCGACTTTTTTGATGTCATACCTTCATTTTCGGAGTAGTTAATTTATGTATTTTTCCTTTGTTTCCTTACTTTATCTATTTTTGTACCGAAATAAATAAAGTCATGCACCCTATTACGATAAATCACCATACCTGTATTAAATGCGGAAAATGTGTCAGAATATGCCCGTCCGGAATATTTTATCTTTCACCGGAAGATCAGGAGATTGCAACACGGCATGAGAATAGCTGCATCCGTTGCGGGCATTGTGTGGCTGTTTGTCCCACAGACGCAGTGGAACATACGGAATTTCCTCCGCAAAAAGTGCATCCTGTCGACAGATCGCTTTTTCCTACGGCGGAACAAATGGCTATGTTGATCAATGCAAGGCGCTCCAACCGGCATTTTCCTCTAAACCGGTACCGAAAGAATATTTAGCACAGATTGTGGAAGCAGCCTACCGTACGCCCACAGCGAGTAATAACCAGGAACTTTCTTTTACGGTGATTACCGATCCGGAGAAACTAAAACTCATCTCTGCTTATACTATAGACTGGATGTCAAAAATGGTGAGGTCGCTTGGTCTTATCAGGCCGGTACTGAAGATAGCGGCGCCGGAAGTATTGCCGATCATGTCGAAATTCCGTAGTAATACTGAACAATATAGAAAAGGGAATGATTTGATCCTGAGAGGTTGTAGTGCCGTTATTTTTTTTCAGGCTCCCCGGAAAGAACGATTCGGAAGAGAGGATGCGAACCTGGCTTACCAGAATGCTTCCCTGATGGCGGAAAGTCTGGGTGTTTCCCAGTTCTATACGGGATTTGTTTGTTCGGTAAGTAATAAAAAACCTCTTATGAAATCACTGGGTATAGCGGATGAAATTTATGCGGGTATGGCGTTGGGCATGCCGTCTTTTACCTTTGACAAATGTATTGATCGGAAACCTGCCAGGGTTTCATGGATATAACAACAGGTTTTCACTGTTAATATTTTCTTTCGTTTTAGCAATTAACGACAAGAAATCATCCTTGATTAGTCGTATTTTTGTAATATGACAAATAAAAAGGATCTGCAACATATTCTCATAAGAGGAGCCAAAGAGAATAATCTCAAGAATGTTTCACTGGATATTCCCAAAAACCGGATTGTCGTATTTACGGGAATCTCCGGCTCCGGTAAGTCTTCCATCGTTTTCGATACGATTGCCGTAGAATCGCAAAGACAGCTTAACGAAACCTTCTCCTGGTATATCCGTAACCGTTTGCCTAAATATGAAAGGCCAAAAGTGGAACGTATTGAAAACCTGTCCACCGCTATTATTGTTAACCAAAAACAGCTGGGTGGAAATTCCCGGTCTACGGTCGGCACTATCGCCGATATCCAGCCTTTAGTGAGATTGCTGTTTTCCCGAAGCGGCAGTCCGGGTGCCGGTTCTTCCAATTGTTATTCTTTTAATGATCCGGCGGGAATGTGTCCTCATTGCCAGGGCCTGGGTAGGGTAGCGGCACTTGATCTGGATAAAATGCTCAATAAGAATATGTCGCTCAACGGCGGCGCTGTTTTATTTCCTCCTTTTCGTACAGGGACATGGCATTGGCAAAAATATGCCAACAGTGGTTTTTTCGATAATGATAAACCATTAAAAGAATATACGGACCGGGAAATGGAAATGTTGCTATACGGAAATGGGGCAGCGGAAGAAGGTGTGAGAAAAACGAATGATGTGCCTGTTTTAAAACGGATGGGATACGAGGGAATCGTGAATCGTTTCAACCGGATTTACCTGAACCGTGATTCTAATGAAGTATCCGAGCGTACCAGTCAGATGGTTTCCCGTTTTGTCCATTACCAAAAGTGTCCCGAATGTGAAGGAAAGCGTTTGAGTCAGGCAGCCCTTAACAGCCGGATTCACGGTTTTAATATCGCGGATTACTCCGATATGGAAATCAATGATCTGATCCCTATTTTGCGCAAAATTGACGATCCTCTGGGGCAACCGGTTGCCGAAGCAATTATCGGGAATCTTGAGAGAATTATAAATGTAGGATTGGGGTATCTCAGTCTTAGCCGTGAAACTGCCACTTTATCGGGAGGTGAATCCCAACGGCTTAAAATGGTGAAGCACCTGGGAAGCAGCCTTAGCAGTATGGTCTATATATTTGATGAACCCAGCATAGGACTTCATCCAAGGGATATAGGTAATATCAATCAGATATTTCGTGCGTTACGTGATAAAGGTAATACTGTGTTGATCGTGGAACACGATAAGGATGTAATCAGTATTGCCGACAGGGTCATTGATGTTGGACCAGCAGCGGGATTGAAAGGTGGTGAGGTCGTATTTGAGGGTACCGTTGAAGAACTTTCTGAATCAGACACGGTGACGGGAAAAATGTTTCGTAATATTATACCGCTGAATACCCGGCCGAGACAGCCCATGGAATGGTATGAGATAAAAAATGCCGTTTTGCATAACCTGAAAAACGTCACTGTAAAAATTCCCAAAGGCGTACTTACCTGTGTTACCGGTGTTGCGGGATCAGGAAAAAGTACGCTTATCACCGAAATATTCACAAGCCGGTATCCTGAAGCCATTGTAATGGATCAATCGGCTGTAGGCGTGAGTATAAGGTCAAATCCGGCTACTTATTTAGGGATTATGGATGATATCCGTTCATTGCTCGCGAAAGCCAATGGTGTTAAACCGGGTTTTTTTAGTTTTAATTCCGACGGCGCTTGTCCAACCTGCAAAGGCAGAGGACTTATCAGTTCGGACATGGCGTTTATGGATCCGGTTATTACCGTGTGTGAAACTTGCAGCGGGCATCGCTTCCGGCCTGAGGTATTGCAGTATAAATACAAAGGAAAATCGATAACGGATATTTTGTCGTTCACGATCCGTCAGGCAATGGATTTTTTTGCCATGGAGAAATTTATAAGCAAAATTGCGTCGTTGTATGATGTGGGATTAGGCTATTTAACATTGGGACAATCGCTGGATACTCTTTCGGGTGGAGAACTGCAACGTATAAAACTTGCTGACGAATTAAAAAAGACAGGCAGTCTTTATGTGATGGATGAACCGACTACCGGTCTTCATATGGCCGATACGGTCAAATTAATGACATTACTTAACCGTCTTGTGGATAACGGCAATACGGTAGTCATTATTGAACACAATCTGGATGTGGTAAAACAGGCGGACTGGATTATCGATATGGGTCCCGACGGAGGAAAGAAGGGTGGGGAGGTGATCTTTGAAGGAAATCCACAGGCATTGGCAGAGTGCGGGAATTCTTTTACCGCCGAATATTTACGAAAAGATATAGCGAAAAATGTAAAATGATCTGCCGCTATCATAAGGGTATGTTCCTGGTATGACAATGAATACCGCCTCCGAGCATATTGAGTGCCAGGGTCGGAAGGGCCATCACTTTCCTTTCCGGAAATAAAGAAATAAGAGTATCCAAAGCCAGCTTGTCTTTTGCCCGTACTATTTCAGGCATTCCTTCCTGCCAGTAACGCTGGGCAATAACAAGATTATTTGTGATCAGGAAGTTGCAATAACTTAAAGCAGGTAATACCGTTATTTTTCCTGTAGGGAACGGCGTTCCGTCCAGCATTTTTCCTCCCAGTGCACGGGTGAAATGTTCCAATCCCTGCCAGGCATGTTCTTCAGGACCTACTTCTATAAAGATCGGTTCGGGGACCGGCATTTTTACGATCCGGAAAGGCTTTCCGGTTATGTCGGTAGCCTGCGATACTACTTCATAAGCTTCGTCCAGTCTTTCTTTATTCAACCGTGCCAGTTCGCCGGCTGCCGCTTCTTCTTCGGTAACGGAAGCCATCAGGATAGTGTCTTCGGATACAAACCGGCACATCTCATCAATGTGTCCGTTGGCTGTGGCCGAACGGTAAGCGGGTTTGCCGTCCGGGCCGGGAATAGTTCCGTCCAGCATATTTTCATCGTCATAACTACACCGCGGGATCCATATTATTTTCTCGAGATGAAGGAGTCTTTTAAATTCTTCCTCTACCATTTTTTTCGTTTTTCCCGGATTGCGTTTCCTGACTTCCGTATCTTCGATCGCCATCATAACACCTTGTCCGTTAAACTCACGGTCGCCGCCCTCGCTAAAGATCCAGGTCTTTTCTTTTTCCTTGATTCCGGCTATTTCCGCATGATAACGATTGAAAGTACGCATCCCTATCCCGAAAGAATAGGAATGATCTCCGGGGATAAAGCAATATTCTGCGAAGCGGAAATCGGCAAGTTTTTTCCGGCCGTTTTCATGGACCAGTATTTCCGCGCCGAAATCACGGGGATAAGGATTGTCGATGGGATGTAAACGAAAATCAATTAAAGAGATATCGGTTCCGGTGGCGGAGATTTTTCGTTTGGCCCGCTCCATGACTGCTTCACTGTAACAGACCACCATGACCTTTACATTTCCCGCAAGATATTCCACCATCTCCGCAGAAACGGCATCCGCTTCCAATCCTTTTGCAGCCCATTCTTCTACCGGCCAGACAGTTAAAACAGATTCCTGTTTTTCGAATTCGCCCGGGACCCTATATCCGTTTTTCATTGATTTCTATATTGAATTAATAAGATAATGCGTTCGTAAAATTAGCTATTATTGCTGTAATATTATCTATAATACAAATTTTCAAAATAGAAGTTTTATTCAATAAAAGTCGGTAACCGGATTGTGCATAAGGACAAAATCTTCGGATCGTTATTTTCAAATCATATTTCCCATTTAAATCCGATCTGGAAATTAAAGGCCGCGGCCGCATTATAATATCTTCCGCCGAAAGCGTTAATATCGTTGCCTAAACTGTAGCGCTGATTCAGAATGTTATCAAAGAATAGATATATATCGGAGGGGAAATAAGATTTCCATGAGGGTTTGAAACCGATTTTCGCAGATAATAAATGATAAGGATCCGCGTACTCGGAATTGGCATCATTCAATGGAATACGACTGGTAAACTGGTGTTGCAGGAAGAGATAGAAATCCAAAGGAAAGTTTATTTCCACACTGTTTACCAGCACATGTTCAGGCACGCCTGCCACCCTGTTGCCGGAAAAATCGTTTTTTCCGTTCATATACCGGTCGTAACGGAAATAAGAAAAGGTATAGCTGCTGTTCCATTTTACTTTTTTGAAAAAACGGTGACCGGAATTGTCCGGTACAATGATCCATGAGCCACAAAACTCAATCCCGAATTGCCGGATCCTTCCCGAATTAATAAAATAAGTATTTCCCGAACTGTCTACCTGTGAGATGATTCCGTCCTCTAAGAGATAATGAAAGCCGGAAAAATCCGCTAAAATCCTTCCTTTTAAAAAATTGAGCCGGATGCCGATTTCACTGTTCCAGCCCTGCTCGGCATGAAGATCTGTGTGCACCTGGTTGTCGGATGGACGGACCTCCGCCGTCGTAGGTGTGGAATAACCCCTGCTGAAAGTAAGCCTTACGGAAAGCGGATTAATGATCTGGTAACTCAGGGCGATGTGAGGCATCCAGACGGCCGGGAAATTGTTTGTAATATGGGTGCTGTCGCTGAATTGATAACCGTTAAAATTGAGCGACACGGCCGCTTCTATAACCAGGCGTTTTCGCCATTCCACCCTCCCCCGGAGAAACGGAAAATACTGATGATTGATAATGTGGTGGTAAGCCTGGAGATCACCTTTCACTCCGGCATGGTTGTCATAATTATAAGCATCGGTAATCAATCCCGATCCTTCAAATCCCAAATCCAGTGTAGGTTGCCATGCCGCTTTGCTGTTTCGCTGGAACTCGACGGTGAGATGGGTGCGTCCGCCGAAATTGTTTTCTTTCCTTATTTCATAATTGGTGATAAAAGGGTAAATGAAATCGACATGGTTTCCCCATAGCGAGATGGTATGGCTCAGAAACGGAAGTAATCTGGCCCGGTGACTGATGCCGGCAAAAAGCATCCGGGTATTGATGCGTGTTTTTTGTTCAACGGAACCCGGCATGGTAGCCGTAGGTGGCCTTGCCTGACGCGGATTTTCCTCATATTGCGACCTGGTAAGTCCGCCCGGCGTTTTATATGCAAGGTCGGAATAAAACAGATAAGCTTCCAGGGAATGGTGCGGGCGATAAGTCCATTTATCCGAAACCTGAAGGAAAAAACGGTGATGGGCGCTGTTTTGACGATAACCGTCGGCACGTTGGAATGATTGGCTTACCGTGAAAAAATGTTTTCCGAAATTACGGGAGAAATAGATCGAATTTCCTATTAATCCGTAAGATCCGCCATAAATATTTATATTTAATGCCGGTAGGGTGTCCGTATTGGATTTCAATAATACCACACCACCCGAGTTGGCTCCGAAAAGACTGCCGTCGGGGCCTTTTAAGATTTCAACAGCATCCAGATTGTTTATACTCAATACATTGAGATATGTGTTGCCTCCCGCGTCCGTTAGAGCAAAGTCATTATAGTAAATTTTTACATTTCTCACGCCATAAGGCGAGCGGACCAGGCTTCCCCTGATCGACAACCTGTAACTTCCGGGAGACCGTTCTTCCATTCTTACACCGGGTACCGTATTCATGGCCGGTACCATGGATTCGACGGATTGCATCCTGATGGAATGGCTTTCCAATATACTTACCGATACGGGAGTTTGCCATTGGAATTGCGGCTGGATATATCCGGTAACTTTAACATCAGGCAGAACTACAAAAGAATCCGTGTTTTTGCGGAGAGAATCCTGCCCGGCTACCCGGATCGCATATATTAAAAGGAATAAAAGGAGATATATTTTCCGTGATACCATTACAACATTATGATTCTGATCATGTCTTGTATTTTATATATATTTATTTAACACAAATTATTGTCCAATGTTTAATAGTTTATTTACTTGATTTTTATATTATTGCCATGAACAGAATATAAGTATTCTTGTTAAAATATTTATGAAAACAATGAATATATACATTTTTAGTGTCTTATGGCTGTTTACGGTGGCCAATAGTTTTGCTCAACCCGGGAAAGTATTTTTACCGGAGCCTTACGAGACCAAATCAGTGAAAAATTACAGTAAGGTACTGGGATGGCCGGAAGGTCAGACGCCATTGGCTCCGCAGGGTTTTACGGTAACCAGATTTGCCGATAATTTTTATAATCCGAGATGGATATATGTGGCCCCCAACGGAGATATTTTTATCGCCGAAGCAGGCACAAAAGATGTGGAGGAACATAATAAGAAAAAATCCGACAAATCCGGCGTTGCCAATAGTATTGTGATGTTACGTGACGGGAACAGGGATGGCCATTATGAGCAACGTTATCTTTATATGACCGGCTTGAACCAGCCTTTCGGCATGGTGGTGGCCGGTGATTATTTTTATGTGGCCAATACGGATGGGTTAATGCGTTTTCCTTATAGGGAAACTGACACCGTTATTACACATTTGGGTGACAAAATCGTGGATTTGCCGGCCGGCGGATATAATAATCATTGGACGAGAAACATCATCACCAATCCTCAAAAAAATAAAATCTATATTTCAGTCGGTTCTGCCAGTAATAATGCGGAACATGGTATTGAGGAAGAATATCGCAGGGCAAATATTCTGGAAGTTAACCTGGACGGCAGCGGCGAAGTGATCTATGCCGCCGGATTACGAAATCCGGTAGGTATGGATTGGGAACCCGTGACCAAAAATTTATGGACCGCCGTAAATGAACGGGATGAATTGGGTGACGATCTGGTTCCCGATTATGCTACACATGTCCAAAAGGGAGGTTTTTACGGTTGGCCGTATGCTTATTTCGGCGCCATTGAAGATCCGAGAATGAAAGGAGAACGTCCTGACCTGGTATCCAAGACCATTGTGCCTGATGTGGCATTAGGTTCACATACCGCTTCTTTAGGAATGGCTTTTTATACCGGTAAAAGTTTTCCTCAAAAATATCATAACGGTATGTTCATTGGTCAGCATGGTTCCTGGAACCGTTCGGAACTGGCAGGCTACAAAGTTGTTTTCGTGCCTTTCCGGAATGGACAACCCTCAGGTCCCGCGGAAGATTTTCTTGTAGGTTTTATTAAAGATAAAGATAAAAGCGAGGTTTACGGGCGTCCGGTTTGTGTGGCAGTCATGCCTGACGGCTCTCTGTTGGTAAGCGATGATTCGGCCCGTACGATATGGAAAGTTTCAGCCAGATAAAGGCTTAATAATATACATCTATTGTGCATATATGGATGTGGGATAGACGTGAATGGAGCGGTTGCCTTAAGGTAGCCGCTTTTTTATGATCAGGATGAAGAATATCTTTATTTTTGTCCGGATTGAAATGTGCAATTATCAATTTATTAAAACATGAAAAAATTACCGCCGGTTGAAAAGATTTATGAGGCTTTCAGTGCCATTGCAGACCAAAGAATTACAATGGGTGAAGATCATGCCCTGGTAAAATCCTCGGACTTTACAAAAGAGTATACGGTGAGATGGGATGGGAGAGTATATTCTTCAGACGATAACGCTTCCTACTGGCAGGGGTATGCCGGTTATCCTGTTATCGCGGTATTGATGATGCAGCATATTCTTCCATTGAATTTGACAATAGCCGGATATTTTAAGGGTATAAACTGGAAATCCTTAAATAACCGCTATAAATCCAAATATGCCATGGCTGTAAATGAAGTAATGGATGATTTATCAAAGAAAAATGTGGATGTTGGGATTATACGGAAAGAGGTAGGACAAATATTTGATACCTTGTGCGATTTGGATATCCAAATAGTAAGACCCCGTAAATCCGGATAAAATTTGACGTGATAATATTTTTTCCGGGGTATTTCATTTTAATAAAAAAGGCCCTCCGGATAGTACCGAAGAGCCTTTAAGAAACAACTTATTTTCAAACCTTAATTCTTAATGATCTTCTTGGTTATAGCATTGTTCCCTATCTGGATTTTGACAAAATAAATACCAACGGCCCATGCCGAACTGTTGATTCTTTCCAGGGAACCGATTTGGTTCTTCTGATAGATGATGCTTCCCTGAGGACCATAAACATATAGTTGGGCTCCGGCGGCATTTTCAATCGAGAAGTAATCCGAAACCGGATTGGGGAAAATATTGATGTGGATAATGGCCGGATCATCAATACCGATTTCTTCGATAAATTTAGCATAAAGCACTTTATTTCCCGTATCGGTTGCCGTTATTCCGGTAATTTCGGTTTGGAAATCGGTTTCCAGGAACCATCCTTCAAAAATGAAACCTTCTTTGGTAGCTTCTCCGAATACCATTTCTTCACCGAAAGTATATTCCTCTTCATTGTCAGGATGATTTATTCCACCGTCCAGTTCATAGGTGAGGGTATAGGTATTAATGCTCCATTTTGCATAAATGGTGGTGTCGCCTTCATCTGTAGCGGTAAGTTCAGTGATCCGGGTTTGGAAATTCTGATCCGCATACCAACCTTCGAAGGTATGTCCTAATTTTGCGGCATCTTTAAAAATGACTCCTACACCAAAAGTGTATTGGGCAGGATTATCTTCGTGATTCGTACCGCCGTCCAATTCATACGTGATATTGTAAGTCACAGATGCCGTCCATTTAGCATAAACCGTTGTATCACCGCTATCTGTGGGCTTAATCTCAGTAATTGGAGTTTCAAAACTTTGTTCCGTATACCATCCGTCAAAAACGAAACCTAATTTGGTGGGATCCTGAAGAGTTAATCCTATACCGTATGTATACTGGGGCGCATTGTCCGGATGATTGATACCACCGTCCAATTCGTAAGTAATGTTATAAACTACGGCTTCCGTCCATTTGGCATAAAGTGTAGTATCTCCCATATCCGTGGGTTTAATTTCCGTGATCGGTGTCAGGAAATCTTCATCCGTGTACCATCCGTCGAAAATAGAACCCTCTTTGCTCGGATCTTCCAGGATTAAACCTATGCCGTAAGTATAAGTTGTTGCGTTATTGGGATGATTCACGCCACCGTCCAGTTCGTAAGTGATCGCATATACATTGGGAGACCATTTCGCGTAAACAGTAGTGTCACCGCTATCGGTAGCACTAATTTCGGTAATCTCGGTCTGGAAATCCGCTTCCACAAACCATCCTTCAAAAGTGTGTCCCTCTTTAGTAGGATCATTGAATACCACTCCTTCTCCGAAAGTGTACTGATCCGGGTTTTCCGGATGGTTGATACCTCCGTTGAGTTCATAAGTGATGGTATAAACCGGCTGTGTGGTCCACTTTGCATATACGGTTGTGTCGCCTATGTCAGTAGCCGATATTTCGGTAATCTGATTCAGGAAATCTTCTTCTGTAAACCATCCACCAAAGTTAAATCCTTCTTTGGTCGGATCTTGTAAAGTTAATCCAATGCCGTAAGTATAAGTTGCCGCGTTTTCCGGGTGATTTACTCCTCCATCCAATTCATAAGTAATGGCATATACATTGGGAGACCATTTCGCGTATATAGTAGTGTCACCGCTATCGGTAGCACTGATTTCGGTAATCTCGGTCTGGAAATCTGCTTCCACAAACCATCCCTCGAAAGTGTGTCCCTCTTTAGTAGGATCATTGAATACCACTCCTTCTCCAAAGGTGTACTGATCCGGATTTTCCGGATGGTTGATACCTCCGTTGAGTTCATAAGTAATGGTATAAACCGGCTGAGTGGTCCATTTCGCATATATGGTAGTATCTCCCATATCAGTGGCTGATATTTCAGTAATCTGATTCAGGAACTCTTGTTCCGTGTACCATCCACCGAAGTTAAATCCTTCTTTAGTCGGCTCTTGTAAAGTTAACCCGATGCCATAAGTATAAGTTGCCGCGTTTTCCGGATGATTAACTCCACCGTCCAGTTCGTAAGTGATCGCATATACATTAGGAGTCCATTTGGCATAAACCGTGGTATCACCGCTATCGGTAGCACTGATTTCGGTGATCTCGGTCTGGAAGTCTGCTTCTACGAACCATCCTTCGAAAGTGTATCCCTCTTTAGTAGGATCATTGAATACCACTCCTTCTCCAAAGGTGTATTGATCCGGGTTTTCCGGATGGTTAGTTCCTCCGTTGAGTTCATAAGTGATGGTGTAAACCGGCTGAGTGGTCCATTTCGCATATACGGTTCTATCTCCCATATCAGTAACTGATATTTCGGTAATCTGATTCAGGAGCTCTTGTTCGGTGTACCATCCGTCAAAAATAAAATCTTCTTTGGTCGGATCTTGTAAAGTTAAACCGATACCATATATATAAGTTGCCGCGTTTTCCGGGTGATTTACTCCACCGTCCAGTTCGTAAGTGATCGCATATACATTGGGAGTCCATTTGGCGTAGACAGTAGTATCACCGCTATCCGTGGTGCTGATTTCGGTAATTTCGGTCTGGAAATCCGCTTCCACAAACCATCCCTCGAAGGTGTGTCCCTCTTTAGTAGGATCATTGAATACTACTCCTTCTCCGAAAGTATACTGCTCCGGGTTTTCCGGATGGTTAGTTCCTCCGTTGAGTTTATAAGTGATGGTATATACATTGGGAGTCCATTTGGCATATATAGTGGTGTCACCGCTGTCCGTAGCGCTGATTTCGGTAATCTCGGTCTGGAAATCTGCTTCCACAAACCACCCATCGAAAGTATGTCCTTCTTTGGTCGGCTCCTTCAATACCACTCCTTCTCCGAAAGTGTACTGATCCGGATTTTCCGGATGGTTGATTCCTCCGTTGAGTTCATAAGTGATGGTGTAAACCGGCTGAGTGCTCCATTTCGCATATACGGTAGTATCGCCCATATCTGTAACTGAAATCTCCGTAATTGGTGTCTGGAAATCCTCTTCTGTAAACCATCCACCGAAGTTAAATCCTTCTTTGGTCGGATCTTGTAAAGTTAATCCAATGCCGTAAGTATAAGTTGCCGCGTTTTCCGGGTGATTTACTCCACCATCCAACTCATAAGTAATGGCGTATACATTGGGAGTCCATTTGGCGTAAACAGTAGTGTCACCGCTATCGGTAGCACTGATTTCGGTAATCTCGGTCTGGAAATCCGCTTCCACGAACCATCCCTCGAAAGTGTGTCCTTCTTTAGTAGGATCATTGAATACCACTCCTTCTCCAAAGGTGTACTGCTCCGGGTTTTCCGGATGGTTAGTTCCTCCGTTGAGTTCATAAGTGATGGTGTAAACCGGCTGAGTGGTCCATTTCGCATATACGGTTCTATCTCCCATATCAGTAACTGATATTTCGGTAATCTGATTCAGGAGCTCTTGTTCGGTGTACCATCCGTCAAAAATAAAATCTTCTTTGGTCGGATCTTGTAAAGTTAAACCGATACCATATATATAAGTTGCCGCGTTTTCCGGGTGATTTACTCCACCGTCCAGTTCGTAAGTGATCGCATATACATTGGGAGTCCATTTGGCGTAGACAGTAGTATCACCGCTATCCGTGGTGCTGATTTCGGTAATTTCGGTCTGGAAATCCGCTTCCACAAACCATCCCTCGAAGGTGTGTCCCTCTTTAGTAGGATCATTGAATACCACTCCTTCTCCAAAGGTGTACTGATCCGGGTTTTCCGGATGGTTGATTCCTCCGTTGAGTTCATAAGTAATGGTATAAACCGGCTGAGTGGTCCATTTTGCATATACGGTGGTATCGCCCATGTCAGTAGCTGAAATTTCGGTGATCTGATTCAGGAACTCTTGTTCCGTGTACCATCCGTCGAAAATAAAATCTTCTTTGGTCGGGTCTTCCAGGGTTAACCCTACGCCGTAAGTATAAGTTGCTGCGTTATTAGGATGATTCACACCACCGTCCAGTTCATAGGTGATCGCATATACATTGGGAGTCCATTTGGCGTATACAGTAGTATCACCGCTATCGGTAGCACTGATTTCGGTGATCTCGGTCTGGAAGTCTGCTTCCACAAACCATCCTTCGAAAGTGTGTCCCTCTTTAGTAGGATCATTGAATACCACTCCTTCTCCGAAAGTGTACTGATCCGGGTTTTCCGGATGGTTGATACCTCCGTTGAGTTCATAAGTAATGGTATAAACCGGTATTGTGCTCCATTTCGCATATACGGTTCTATCTCCCATATCAGTAACTGATATTTCGGTAATCTGATTCAGGAGCTCTTGTTCGGTGTACCATCCGTCAAAAATAAAATCTTCTTTGGTCGGATCTTGTAAAGTTAAACCGATACCATATGTATAAGTTGCCGCGTTTTCCGGGTGATTTACTCCACCGTCCAGTTCATAGGTGATGGCATATACATTGGGAGTCCATTTGGCGTAAACCGTGGTATCCCCCAAGTCGGTAGTACTAATTTCATTGA
>CALECM010000077.1 GCA_937949745.1 uncultured Bacteroidales bacterium
TTCATAAAGATCCTTTGCTTTACTCAGGATAACAGCGTCGAAGATTTAGTTTCCGCTGGCTGAGCTTGTCGAAGCCAACGGAAACTGGTGTTTAATTAGAGATAATATTTTTAATAGCACTCATTCCAATATAATTACCCGGATCCTTTTTTGCTTTAGATCACCAAAAGACAAAGTTAACTTATCTTTCCACTTATCTTCCACATTAAAATTCTGATATCTCCTTATTTTAAAATGTTTAAGAGTGTATAAAGTATAGCCAATGCGATTCCATATAGGAACTAATCCTAAGAATCCGAAAGATCACAGAATTATTTCTCCTTTATTTGATAAAAGATGTTTTATCGTAATAGTGTTACAGTGCCGTGAATAGGGAGTGTGATAATACCCGATAAAGTGGAAAGATGGATATCGCAGGCATAATAATAAGGCCCGTCTGCACACGGTTGTTTGGTAAGATAATCATTGCCGTCCCAGTTAATGTCGGGATCTTCGGTTTTGAATACGATCCTTCCCCAGCGATTATAGATAACCATATTCACTTTAGAAACATTGGTATAAGGATAGGGTCTGAATACGTCGTTATAACCGTCGCCGTTTGGCGTGAAAACATTGGGCAGGGAATAATCCATACATTCATCATAATCAAAGCATGTGATTTTACTTAACTCCGCTTTATTTCCGTTACTGTCGGCTACCATCACGGCAAAGCAACCGGTGATAATTCCCGGATTCCGGATGATATACCGGCATTCATTAATATAACACGCTTCCTGCGTGGTATAAAAAGAATCAATGGCGACAAAAGGCTCGTTGTAGGATGGTTTATAGAAAATGGTGTATTGGTATACATCCAGATAAGTAGAATCCGAAGAAAAACTCCAGGAAATTTCTACGGATTCACAATCGGTAGTTACGGTCACCACGGGTATTTCGGGAGGCGTTTTATCGACAGGTATCGCACAAGCTTTCTGCGACCGGTTATGCAATGGAAATAAAGTGTCGGGTATAAAATAAGCTCCTGAGGCCATCACATAATAACAGTACTCCTGATCATTCATGAGTCCTTTATCAAGATAATAATGATTTTGGGTATTGGCAATGGAATCATAAGTATCCGTTATTTCATTGTATCTGTATATCGTGTAGTCCAAATTATGCCATGGTACTCTTTCGTTCCACGATAACCTTAGTTGCCGGTCTGAAGAAACTATCGAAATAAAGACAGAGGAAGCCGGATCTGAAGTTTCGATCAGGGATAAGGAATCCACCGTTTCTCCCCACAATTCGATTTTGTAGAAATAAGTGAGTTCGGCAGTGTTGAGACCTA
>CALECM010000078.1 GCA_937949745.1 uncultured Bacteroidales bacterium
GGATATATTTATACGGAGCGCTTCCTCCGGTAACGGTTACTTCCAAAGAACCGTCTTCCGCTCCGCAGGTAGTCGCGTTATTAATAGTAAATTCAATATTTATGTCGCTGTCCAGCGCCCGTAAAGTGATCGCTTCGCTAACCGCATTCCCGCAAGCCGGAGATACGGAATCGCGTACGGTAACCCGGTAAGTTCCCGCACCCAGACCACCAATAATGCCGTCAGCCGAAAGATTTCTGTATGTAGTGCTGTCGTTCAGGACATATTGATATGAGCCGCTCCCACCGGATACGGCCAGTTGAATGCTTCCCGTGGGATCATTACAGTAGGGCTGATTGATAATTTTGATCGTCCCTGCTATGATATTACCTGTATAATCACTGTTGATCATCAAATCCCTGTACTGGTAAACACAATTATCGCCATCTTTCACCATAATATCATATCTTCCCTGGGCAATGTCGGGTATGGTAACAATGGTTGCATTTACAGGGAAATCTTCCCAATGTTGTCCGTTGTCCAGGCTATATTTATAGGATGGAGTTCCATTCAATACCGTTATGGTAATCGTTCCTCCGGAAGTACCTTCACATTGTGCATTGGTTCCTGTCACGTCAAAGGCAAGGGTATTATTTCCGGTATTCATGATCAACACTCTGTCTTCCGCAAAACATCCGGTGGTATCGGTTATTTTCCAGGTATGGCTTCCGGCGCTCAGGTTCTCGATATCTATAATATGATCATGTGTGCTTATGATCGTTCCGCCGTCGATCTGGTATTTGTAAGGAGCGGTTCCGCCTATCGTCAGGGTGAACATGCCGTCGTTTTGCCCGCATATCGTATGGCTGATGTTACTTACGGCGACATTAAGCCCTCCGTTGTCGGCTCCGATTGTTATTTCTCCGCTGCTTGCGATACAGTTATCGCCATCTATCACATCCAATACATAAACACCCGGTTTAAGGTTTTTGATAACTCCGTTTTCAGGAGTCTTTTCTTCTCCGTTCAGAACATATTTATACGGTTCTTTTCCACCGGTAACTTCCACGGTCAGCGAGCCTTCTTCTGCTCCGCAAACGGAAGCGTTTTGAGCCGTAATATCCAGGCTCATGTCACTGTCGAGGGCTTTTAAGGTAATTGCTTCACTGACGGATACCCCGCATTCAGGTGCAATTTTATCCCTTACGGTAATCCGGTAAGTGCCGGCCGCGAGATTGCCGATAATGCCGTCGTCCGGAAGATCCCTGTAAATAGTGCTGTCATTAATTACATATTGGTAGGTCCCGGTGCCGCCGGTTACTTCCAGTTTAATACTTCCCGTAGGTTGTTCCCCGCAATAAGGAGGGGTTACAAGATGAATAGTTCCGGCTATAATCGGAATACAATCCCTGGGCGTATAGAAAGTAGTTTTGTTCCCGATCAAACTATAGATTTCGGAAGTTTCAAAACTATATTTTGTAAAAGCCCAGACATAATATGTCGTATTATCTTCCAGATTTCCTACTGACATGGCGTAAGATACGGTCTGTGAATTGTCGGCATTATCTTCCGCTGTAATATAGAATGTTTTGCTTCCCCTGGTGAAAGAACCGGTTGATATTTCCGCATCGTTGGGAAAGTTATAAGCAGTCCCGTCGATAATGATAGTATTGGACAATGGACTTACACTAATTTCGGCATCCGTTTTCCCGTATATGAATCCGCGCCGGCTAATGCTGTCGTTCCTTAGAATCCCCTCCTTCGTTGCAGGGTTGATATTATCGCTGATGGTATTGGACGGGGAAAATGTTCCTCTTGAAAAACTTCCGTTCAACCGCGCCGTAGAAATAGTGAGCTGGTCGGCCGTTTCGGTAAGAACAGAGGACGGGGAACGGAATAGTATAGCGCCCTTGGGTAAAATCTTAGTACTGCTCCCGGCTCCGTCATCCGCGTAGGAAAGCGTTAAGAAGTCATAAGTCCATTTAGGGGAATAACGCAATCCGGTAGAGGTAGTTTTTACGGCTATCCCGATATCGTCCAGATTAAGAGTTGCGTTCGGGGTTACTTTCTTGAAATAACATGTAAACAGCGGAACCATTTTTCCCGGTTCCACCTTAATGATATTAGCTTCGGTGGGTAAACCGGTTTGTCCTATCTCCGCGATAAACGCTCTCATATCCGGATGATAGGAATAGTTACGGCTTGGGGAACCCGTGCCTTTCTCTCTTAATGCAGAATTTCCATGTATAATGCCTTTCGCTGTGAGAGATGGGTCAATTTCGATCGCATTATTCAGGACCGGTTGTTCAGTGTTATTTCCAATCGCGTTGATTTCCTGGGTAATAGTTTTGTCAGTAAGAACCAATACTTCCGGTTTAAAAAAGAAAGAATATCTCAATGCATCCGCTCTTATTTCACCGATAGCCATCACTTTCATGGTGACCGACGTACTATTTTCCTCAATGGTAGCCACCAACCGCGAGTCGGATGTGCCGACGATATAACCTCCCGGAGAGGTGTGGGTTTCACTTTGTGCCCGTATATCGGATAGAGTTAAAAGAGGGATAAATGCCAGTAAAAATGCCCAAACATTCTTAGAGAATCCCTGTAATAAATAATTTTTTTTCATTTCAAATATGTTTTATTGATTTTAGCATTCTTGTTTTAATATTCCATCAGCCATTCCATGGTTTCCCTGTACATTTCTATATCGGCTGAAATATAGAAGAGCAGGAGGGTAGCGTCATCCCGGTCTATTTTTCCATCTCCGTTAATGTCAAACAGCGCTTTATACTCAGGATCCGGATATTCGGAAAATTTAGCATGAATAGCTGATACATCGAAAAAGTCTATTGAAAAATCCCCGTTCACGTCACCCGGCAGGAGTTCGCGATGCCCTAACGTCCCGTTCCGGTCTATCGTGATTTTAGCGAAGCGGGGTAAGAAACCGGGCCGTGAGATAGCCAGTATATAACTTCCCGAATCTACATGGTTAAAATTATATACTCCTATCGGCGCTGAGGGAATATTATCGTTTTCGGTCAGCAATTCATTGTCAACCGTCCCTTGTGTTTTCCCGATCATATTCCAGCTTACCGGTAATCCGGGATTATCGGTGAGGATGGAGGAACGTGGGTTTTTAGGCGTGCCTTCCACAAATATCGTTCCGTCATAATAAATGGTATTGCTTGTATACAACGGATCCCCGTTTATGATATCTCCCAGCGGGTCTGCCGAATCTTCGGGAGGAACCGCGTAAAGTCTCACGGAAATCGGGAATAAGGTATCAAAATCCTGATTTTGTGTATATACAAAAGGATATACAGTGCCAAACAAAGCATAACCCTTGAAGTAAATCCCTATAATGCCGCTTTGGGAAACCCCGCAGGCCACTATCGTATCTTCTGCATTTAAGCCGTTCAAATTTACTGTCGTATCATTGGAAGTAAACCTGATCTTTTCCGCTATATACGGAAAAAATGCTTCTTCGGCATGGTTTCCGGTGTCCATGGTGAAACGGAATAAATAATCACCGGAAGCGGGAAGGATGCCCGCTCTTGTAAATTCCGTCCATATCCCGGAATTTTCAATGCTGAACTCTGTGGATTTCATGGCATAGTTATTTTCAGGTTCCGTTAAGGCACTCCTTACCTGCCATTTAAGATACGGATAGGTTTGCTCGTTGATGATCGTCCAGGGTCCGGCAGTAAACCAATTACCGGGATAAGTCGAACGGAGGGGCATATCGAAAGTCGAACGGGCTTCTGCCATATCCGTTAAAGAACTTGAGTTGTTTTCCATGATATGGGGAAGACCTTGTGCCAGGTTTCTATCGTAAAAAACCTCCTGTATTGCAATATTATATGGTCCGGCGATCCCTAGGAGAATTCCCTTTCCCGTGAATGAATCCACAGGGAGGGTGAGATTTATGGCGCCGAAACTATTGTCAATAAGGAGGTTGCCTTGTGTGTTGTAAATGAATCCCGCTACGTCATTACCAAAAACTGTTCCGGCGATATAACTGTTTTCTATGGACAGCAGGTTATGGTTTCCGTTCGTTTGCCTTAATATGGCTACTAATCCGGCGGAACTGTCCGAGGATACATTTCCTCGAAAATAACTTTCCGTTATGTATGTATTACCTTCTCCTTCCACTAAGCCGATGAGGCCTCCGGCCTTTTTTTGCGCGATAATGTTGTCGGAAGCATAACTTGCCCTTACGGTTACACTCCCAAGGTCCGTAAGATTGATTCCTCCGATCAGTCCCCCTACATGGAAGGATTCCGGAGTGTTAATATGTCCTTTCATGGCAAATGTGTCGATAAGGATGGATGCTGTGTTATGGTAAGTGGAAGTATCGTATTTTGAGCCTATAAAGCCTATGGCTCCTCCTGCGAAATCTTTATAGTAATAAGGTTTTCTTTTATAAGTAGTATCATTACTGATAAGAGTCCCTGTCATGGAGGTACCGGTAATGGAAGATCCATTATTTCGCGTGGTTTGCCGGTCGGTATAAAGAGCGCCTATAATGCCGCCTATCGTTCCACCGACATAATCATCCACATAACCCCAGGTACTGCCCACGAACCATCCCGGTTGCCAGTTGGTGCGCCCTATCACAGTAGCATTGGAAACCGAATTGGAAATCCGAATATCATTATTGGCGGTTCCCACAAATCCACCGATAAATGAACCAGTGGATAGGGTCATATTAGAAACACTTCCTTCTATGGTAATCCCGTCCCTGACATTCCCGACAAATCCGCCTACTCCCAAACTGTTGCCGTATCTGAGTTCGACATTACCAGAAGCAGTGGAATTTTTGATCGTAATATGTTTTCTGGCGTTCCCGACAAATCCGCCTGCCTGTGTGGCGCTCATGGAGTAGATCCTGCCGTCGAATGCGCAATTGACAAATGAAACGACATCCAGAGCATCAGCTACAAATCCACCCGTATTATAACCATGTTGGCCATACTGGAATCCGTACCCTGTGGTTTTGATCGAGAGATTTTTAAATTCCGCATATCTTACTTCGCCGAATAATGACGGTTGTACGTCATAATCATCCCCGATAAAATATAATCCGTCTATAGTATTGCCGTTCCCTTCAAAGAAAAGGGAATCGGCGATTATCCTGGTACATTTCCAGCCTTCTCTTCCCGGCCACATTTCAAAAAAGCCTCCGGCAGGTCTATCGTAATAGTAATTGCCGATTTTTTTCGCCGGGTCGGTATGCGGGCAATCCTCTCCGTTAGGTCCGGTACCTATTCCGTTTCCTGAGTTTTGAGTATTAAATCCGATATTCTGCATAAGATTGATAGTCGTGCATATGCCTGAATTAACCGCATCTATAGCCAATTTAAAATCTTCCCAGTTCCATACTTCATAAGGAGGACAATCTTCTACTATTTCAAAGACGGAAGTTGTGGAAGTACAGCCGTTTAATGTATAACTGAAACTTACGTTACCGGGGATTATGGAGGTTACGGTACCGTTCCCGTCAACGGTAGCTACCGACGGGTCACTGCTGGTCCAGCTACCACCGGCCGGAGTAGCGTTTAAACGGATAGCAATTCCCAAACATACGCGTTGCCCTTGTTGCACCGTAATTCTGGGCTGTTCATGTACAGTGATGGTTTTTGTAAAAAAGCATTCGTCTGTATGCCGGTATGTGATATCCGCAGTTCCGGCTCTTATACCTCTTACTACTCCGGTCTGGTCTACCGAAGCGATATTAACATCGCTCGTGGTCCATTGGCCACCGGCCGGTGTTCCGGTAAAGGTATAATTACTTCCCGTACAAAGTTCGTTATTTCCGGTTACAGTCACCGGATCCATCAGGGTGAAGTGATAAATACAGCTATCTTTCCGGTTGTTGAGATTCAACACTTCCATCAGGATGGTATGGTCGCCCGGAGCAAGCCCGAGATCGGAGACCTTCCAGGTAGTCTGGTCCACGAATACCGGAGTCGGATTATTATCAATGAACCATTTTAATGAATTGGAAGAGGCCGCCTGGGAATAAATTGCGGCTTCGATATTTATGTCTGTGGTACAAAATATTTTATTCTGTAAATTCTGGTAATGTTCATCATTAACTCTGAAGTGGGGATTAAGGTTACGGGCAGCGGCTCCGGCAAGATAATAATAAGATTTTGAATCTCCGTAGGCATACCCCATGATGGTTAATCCGGCAGTATTGGTAAATGTATAGGCCCGGTCCTGAGTGAGTTGAAGACTGTAAAAAGAGTATCCGGAAGCGGCATTGGTAGACCATGTACCTCCGCTAAGGGGCTGGTCGTTGCCGGTACCTATGGCCATTGTAGTCTGATCCCTTGTGTCTGTGCGTGTAATAATCAGGGCGTGATGGGTTATGGGTGTCTGGGAATTGTATATAAAAAACCTAGAGATAGTACTGGAAGGAACCGACTGTTCTATGGGCGGGATCAATACCATAGAAGGATCGCCCTGATCTCCAAGAATTCCCTCACCGGGAAAAGCTGTCGCCCCCATCATATAAGCACATACCTGGACAGGATTATTGGCAGAGAAATATAAACCTGTATTACGATCAGTGATTTCCAATTCCACATAGTTTCCGGCGTTTATGTTGCTTAAAGAAGCTCCACCGGAAGAACCTTTTACCGAATATCCGGAAGACTGGGGGATCGTAATTTTAGTCCCGTTCTGTGAAGCCATGATCCGGATCCTTTCTTTGCCTCGTTCCGTAAGAGGAACCAGGAATGTAGTTCCCCATCCGTTTAAAGGTCCCAATAATTGATAGAGACATTCGGTAGCGGCCGTATTACGATCCGGGATCCTGGTCCCGGTATTGATCACGTAATAAGCGATAGGATGGTTGGATGTAATATATCTTCCGGTAAATTCACCGGCTGCTGCAGAGTAAGAATAGTAAACCTGTCCTTCCTGTAAAACCGCTTTCTGAACGTTATTCTCATAGATTATCGTATTATTTTTAGTGGCGATCGCCGCGTATCCGTCAAAACAGGTATAGGAATAAGTGGGAGTACTCGCGGTTTGATCCGCTTTATACGAAAGATGATAGTAGGCTGTTCCCAATATTTCCGCCGGAAATACATTTGTCGCGTCAGTAGTGCCGCTTCCGTCTGTCAACGCATAAACTGAAATGGGTTTATCGGATATTATCCTTATGGATTTAGAGTTTTTATTGCTGTATGGAGTATTCAAAGCGACCGAAGAGGGGCGGGGAAGATAAGCGGCGTGTTTTTCGCCACTGGAGAGCGCTTTGGTGTGAATTGTACCGGCTTGTACTGTAACCGTTGTATTGTAAGAAGGATCATTCGTAAATATGAAGGACACCTGGGTGGTTTCCGCCGCCGCAATCCTTATCTGCAGGTTGAGTTCCGCATAAGGATGCGGTGCTCCCATATCTCCGTCGGGATTTTCCACTCTCATATTTTGCCCGAAAGTGACCCAAAAATCCGTACCCTGTGTGGTAAACTCAGGGTTTTGAGCCGACAGGGAACAGTTGGGTATTGTCAATATGAGAAATACCAAAGCTCCCAAGTAATTTTTTAAAAATAATATGTATTTTTTCATTCAATAAGATATTTTATTCGTTAATCAAATTCCGGTTGAAATTAATAGGATTAAATCAAATTTTTGGTGTATGGGAGGAGTCAATTTATGTATAATAGAAGAAAATATGGATATTTATTGCATCCTTTGATTCTTTTTTTGTTGCTGTAAGAAATTGATTTTTAATATCTCCTTTTAATTTTACCGGGAATGAGTCCTCAATTCACCCCGTTGCAAAAGTAGATATATTAAATGAATAATATGGAACAAATTTTATCAGTACAAATTTTTCACTTGCTCATCATGCGAGAATTTTATTTATTTCTGTCATAATTTATCAGTAAATCGGAAATTAAGATCCGGATTGACATTATTGTCTTTTAAAAGAAATATATTATACATTTTATCCTTTTTTTAATTATAAGTCCTATAATTAATCATATTCGTAGTACTTTTATAAAATTGATTATGAAAACAAGTACAGATTTACAGGGCCTTTTTATAAATGCGCTTCACGATAAAGTGCCTAAAAGGCATGAATTGGTCAGGATAATTTCCGAAACTTTGAAAATTGAAAAAGAATCAGCCTCACGCAGATTGAGCGGTAAAGTATTTTTTACGGTTCGTGAAATAGGAATTCTGGCTCTCGATCTTGGTATCTCCCTGGACAGCTTGTTAATGAAGGGTCAGGATTACAATGTAATTCCTTTTAAACTGGGAATTCCCAGAGCGGTAAGATCTATGGATTCTCTTATCCATCAAATGGAGCTTCTTATGGATTACCATCATAAGGTATGCAAAGAACCGGCGGAAATGGGTATTATTTTTGATACTTTACCGATGGAATTTTGTGTTGAGTACCCTTACCTATGTAAATTGATGTATTTTAAATGGGGACACTATTTTATCGGAACCCAGGAATTTAATAATTTTGAAACCTGGAATATGCCTGATCGATTAGACAAATTTCATCATCAAATGATGGAAATTTACAGAGACTATGATAAAGTTACTTATATTTGGGATTATGCCGTAATATGGAACCTGGTTAATGATATACTCTATTTTAGTCACATCCATGCTTTAAATAAAGATGATGTGGAGTTTCTCAAGCAGGATTTACATAATATGATGGAAAATACGGAAAATTTGGCGAAAGGGATCAAGAAAAATAGTAATTATCCGGAGGAAATAGTTTTTTACATTTCAAATGTCAATATCGAAATATACTGTGCGTATCATTTTTCGGCCAAGGATTACTTTTGTTTCTTTAAGAATTATTTTATGCAATCCGCCATCAACACGGATTACCAAACCTGTAATAATATCAGGGAATGGATCAATTCCATGAAGAAAGTATCCACACTGATCACTGATAGCGGAGAGAAAGACCGGAGGCTGTTTTTCAAAACGCAGCATCAATATATAGAAATGTTATAGCCAAATAGATTTTGCTTAACATAGGTTCATTCATTTAAATTGATTTCCCCGTATGATGAGTAAATGGTCAAATTAGATTATATTTGTAATTATTGTTGACTTAAAAAAATACTGATGCCCGAACTCCACAGAATAAAATCGCTTACTGATCCCTGGTATGAAAGATTCCAGAATATTTATTCCGCTTCTTTTCCGTTATTCGAACAACGAAATGAAGAACAGCAGGAATACGCTTTGGGATATGATCATTATTACCTGGAATGTGGTATTGAAAATCAAACCATATTATATTTCGTCGCTTACTGGGATTATAAAGATTATATTTACATAGAACATTTTGCCGTTAATCCCGATTGCAGGGGTTTGAATATTGGAACGGTTGCTTTACAGAACATGGTAAGAGAAAAAAAGAAATTGATCCTACTGGAAATAGACCCGTTAAACACGGAGTTGGCATTGAAAAGATATCGTTTCTACCGGAAACTGGGCTTTGTTGAGAATGATTATCCGCATTTCCACCCACCTTATGACCACCGGTTTCCGGCGCATGAGCTGTTAGTCCTTAGCCTGGAAAAGCCTCTGGAAAAATCCTTGTATGAGAAATTTTACCGGGATCTTTGCGATGAAATAATGAAAATATCATAACACAATTTGCCATGAAAGTTTCTATACATTTATATAATATTCATCGGATGGGGAAATAAATTGAAAAAAAAGGGCCGTAAATCGGTTCAAAACATCTGTTCTTTGAAAACATTCTTTTACCGTTTCAATTCATAAAACAAATTGTTCTATTCCAGAGTTAATAATGGTAATATAAGAGAAAATGAAAAATCTGTCCGGATAAAAAAATAAAAGCCTCCTCTGTATCTTTCACCGGCTAAAGATATATTAAAGCCATTAACTATCCCCGGCACATACTGGATTAACGGGAACGGATATACGAGGAGCACTAATACGGAATGATTCACCGCTACGAATCAAAATTATAAAGGGATAAAGAACAGAATCTTTATCCCTTTATATATCATTATGTACGGAGGCCGCATTTATCCTTCCACACATTTTTTCAAAGTTTCTTTGATCGATGCCCTGATATCGTCGCGCTCTATTCCCAAAACAGGAAATGTGTCGTCCGGATTGAGATATAGATCGTATTCCTGCATTTGCGCGGATTTCACCGAATGGATACCATGTTCAACTCCCTGTTCTTTAGCCTGCGCATCGATACCTTCGTAAATTTGTCTCACGGCATCGAAAGGTACTACAGGAACTTCCGTATTTTGTCCTAATGCTTCTACCATCATTTTATAAAACTCCTCATATTTCATATTAGTGTCCCCGATCGCATAGGTACTGCGATGGGTTCCTTTTTCCATGGCGCCGACGGCAGCCTGGGCTACCTGACGGGCAGTGACCATTGCCGTGCCTCCTTTAAGGGCAGGGAAAACCGGTTGTCCTTTGATCTGGTCGGTAAACATTTTCCATAACGGCATTCTTCCCGGCATAGTCCCGAAAATATAAGGAAGCCTTAATGAAGTCACGACCATGCTGCCTTCACCTTCCGCAAAAGCAATTTGTTCCTGTAACAAACGAGTATTGGGATAAGCTTCCATTTTAAGATTGGTTTCCGGAAGTCTTTCGGCGAATTCTGCAAAGTAAGAGCCGAAAACCACAAACTTTTTCACACCGGCTTCTTTGGCTAAACGTGCCAGCCGTTGTGTGGGTAATACGTTGGCTTCATAAAAGAATTTCAATGCCGGAATCGGAGGTACCATCCGCTCGTCGGCACCCGCGGCGTAAATGACGCCCACGCAATCTTTCAATATATTAACAATGGCGTCATCCGGCATTTTATTGATATCGTCAAGGATGATCTCTACTTCACCGTCAGGAAATAAATTTTCTTCCGGTAACGGAGGCAAGGATACGGTAACCACCTTGTAACCTCTTTTTAATAATTCATTGGTGGTGTAATAACCCAGAAAACCTGTTCCTCCTAATACAAATACTTTTTTGTCCATGGTGTTTTGCTTTAATAATTACTTATGTATGATTTTGTTCTTTAGTACTAGAATAAACAACAAACGGAAGAAAAGAGTTTATTAAGAGAATATCAAAATTATATAGAAGGTTTGGTCTGATTTATTTTTAAAAATATTATGCTGATTTATAATATGTTGAAAATTTTTGACCAGGAAATCCGATTTTTATTTTAAAAAAAGGCTGTAGTTAATTATAATAATTGTATATTTGCAATCGATTTAAATTTGTAATCATTACAATAATCAAACAAAAATAAAAAAATTATGACACCGATTATCAATTCTTACATTCCCGAATTTAAGGTGAATGCTTATCAAAACGGAGAGTTTAAAGTTATTACTGATCAGGATGTAAAAGGCAAATGGGGTATTTTCTTTTTCTATCCGGCGGATTTTACATTTGTTTGCCCGACAGAGCTGGAAGATATGGCGGACAATTATGCTAAATTTAAAGAATTGGGTATTGAAGTGTATTCCGTGAGTACCGACACCCATTTCGTGCATAAAGCATGGCATGACGATTCACCCAGTATTAAAAAGATAACTTATCCTATGCTGGCTGATCCCACAGGAATGCTTTCCCGCGCACTGGGCGTTTATATCGAAGAAGAAGGATTAGCTTATCGCGGTACTTTTCTTTTTAATCCGGAAGGGCAGATTAAAGTTTGTGAAATACATGATAACGGTATAGGACGTAATGCCACCGAACTCCTTCGTAAGGCGGAAGCGGCCATTTTCGTAGCGGAACATCCCAATGAAGTATGTCCTGCAAAATGGAAAAAAGGCGATAGCACACTGAAACCCGGTATTGACCTTGTAGGTAAAATATAATCTCCTAGTTTTTAATTTATTGTAACGGGGCGAGAGATTATCATCTTTTGCTCCGTTGTTTTAAAACTATTTAATTATGGCTGCTATTTTGGATGAAGCATTGAAAGAACAGGTGAAATCGATTTTATCGGTACTCACTTCCTCATATATACTTGATATTTATGTTTCCGATTCTCATGAAAGCCGTGAAGAGTTAATCGGTCTGCTGGAAGATCTGGCTTCCTGTTCGGATAAGGTAAGTTGCCGTATAAATACCGGAGACGGACTGGTTTTCTATATTTTGAAGGATAATGTTAAAACCGGAATCTCATTCAGGGCAGTCCCTAACGGCCACGAATTCTCCACACTTCTTTTGGCCATCCTGAACAGTGACGGGAAAGGTAAAAATTTTCCGGATGAGTTTATCCTTAATCGGGTAAGGTCCTTAAAAGGAGAGATCCATATTACTACTTATATTTCCCTGACCTGTACCAATTGTCCGGATGTGGCCCAGGCGTTCAATCTGATGGCGGTTATTAATCCGGGTATAAAACACGAAACTGTAGACGGAGGAATTAACCAGGATGAAGTGAATCGGTTGAAGATACAAGGAGTTCCGGCCGTTTTCGCGGATGGTGAATTTATACATTCCGGACGGGCGGATTTCGGGGAACTTCTCGATAAGCTCGAAAAGAAATATGGAACGGAAAATATTCCGGTTAATAATGGTGAAAAAAAGGAATACGATGTGGTGGTGGTTGGAGCAGGGCCGGCGGGTAGTGCGGCAGCTGTCTATTCTGCCCGGAAAGGTTTAAAAGTGGCTGTTTTAGCTGAGCGAATCGGGGGACAGGTGAAAGAGACTTCCGACATAGAAAATCTGATTTCAGTTCTGAAAACTACCGGTGAACAATTGGCTCAGGACTTAAGAAAACATATGGAGGAATATCCTATCGATATTTTTGAGAACCGTACGGTTGAAAAAGTGGAACTGGAAGGAATTCAAAAAGTAATTTATGTTCAGGGTGGCGAAATTTATGTATCACCGGTACTGATCATCGCCACGGGCGCTAGATGGCGCCGGCTTGATGTGGAAGGAGAAACAGAGCATATCGGAAAGGGAGTGGCTTTTTGTCCTCATTGCGACGGCCCTTTTTACAAAGGAAAGAATGTGGCGGTTATCGGAGGTGGAAATTCCGGTATCGAAGCTGCGATCGATCTCGCGGGCACGTGTTCGAATGTGACCGTATTCGAATTCCTGGATGAATTGAAAGCGGATAGAGTATTACAGGAAAAGCTCATGAGCCTTCCTAATGTGAATACATTCCTTAATGCGCAAACTACCCGGATAATGGGGAAAGACGGAAAAGTGACCGGCATCAGCGTAAAAGACCGCCAAACGGAAGAAGAGCGCATAATAGACCTGGACGGTATTTTCGTGCAGATCGGAGTTGTACCCAATAGTGCTGTTTTTAAAGACATTGTGAATATTAACCAGAAAGGTGAAATTGAAATTGATTCGCATTGCCGGACCAATGTTCCCGGAATTTATGCGGCAGGAGACGTTTCGATCGTGCCTTATAAACAGATTATCATTGCCATGGGAGAAGGCGCGAAGGCGGCGCTCTCCGCTTTTGACGACCGGATACGTGGCATTTTCTCGTAATTTTGCCCATAATTTTGATTTTACTGCTATGAATGTTCAAGAAATCCACCAACACTTAAACCAACACGGTATCAAACCTTCCATGCAACGGGTAGCCATTATGCAATACCTGATAGGTAATCTGACTCATCCTACCATTGACCAGATCTTTAATGATCTTTTACCTTCAATGCCCACGTTATCCAAAACTACCGTATATAATACGCTCAGGTTGTTCTCGGATAAAAAAGCCGTTCTCTCCCTGACCATTGATGAGAAAAATGTACGGTACGACGGGAATACGCAAAGACACGCACATTTCAAATGCAAGAAGTGCGGAGTGATATATGATGTACCTTTGGAAGAACAGGAAATTCCCCGTTTTCGTGGAAAGAATACATGGGAGCATGATGAAACCCAGGTTTATTTTCTCGGAACCTGTGAGCAATGTGCCGGGGAATCCAATTAAATCATTAAAAATCAATTTATACCATGGACTTTACAAAGAAATTACCAGATGATTTTAATAATCAGTTTCTGCCTGATTCCTGGGCATCGAATCTCCATTTTTTGACGGGAATTCATTTTATGGATTCAGGCATGGAAGGATATGCACAATGGGAAATGCACACTAAGGATTCTTACTTAGCCGGTAAAGATCATGAGGATATCGTATTGCATGTGCGGATCTCGCAACGGGATTCGCTTACCGGATTCGGTGCGGTACATGTCCAACTTCCTAATTATTATTCTTAAAATAGTAAACTACCTCCCTTCAATAAGAACTGACGAAGGGTCCCTCTAATTGTTTTTATTACTGATACCGCCATGGTCTGATTGAAGACTTATGGTGGTATCTTTTTTTACAGAATATCATGAAGAAAAACTCTATGCCTCTCCGGTTTATAATTGATTCCTGGGAATTCCCATTTCACGGGAGTAATCATATTTTCCGGATAATATCCATATTTAGGCAGGAGATCCCGTGCAGATATAAAATTCCATGATGGAGGGATAATAACTAAAGAGTGGTTTTGTATAGCACATGTTCTTTCAAAGGATGATGGTCCGGTACGGCCGGGTGAAAGAAATATCCGGTTTTTTCCATTCCTGTTTTTTGCATTATCCTTTCGGAGCGTTTGTTAAGGACCGAGGTGAAAGACCATATGACACGGAACGGTAAATGATATTTCGCATAATTGAGGCACGCTTTCGCGGCTTCTGTCGCGTAACCTTTGTTCCAATCCCCGTATCTTATGCGCCATCCGATTTCCACACCCGGAGCGAAATCGGTATTTAAATTAAAGTTATGGAATCCGGTGTAACCTATAAAAGCACTGTTTTCTTTCTTTTCAATCGCATATAGTCCATAGCCATATTCTACGAATTCTTTATTTATGCGATTGTAAAAATCAAAAGATTCTTCGGAACTCAATGGTTTGAGAAAGAATCCCATTACTTCCGGATCGCTATTCATTTCGGCAAAAGGCGCAATGTCTTCTTCTTTCCAATCCCGTAATAATAAACGCTCGGTTTCGATATAGACCATAATAATGATTTAAACTATCTATTCATGAAAAGAATTTTGATTTCCGGACCAAAGATACTGATTCATCAATATCGCATTTTCCGGAAAGTATGGAAATGTTACGTTAAATTTTACTGCTAACATTATCGGTTACCTGTCGGATTCCTCATCCCTCCAATGCTCGGGTTTGTTGAGGATCTCGCAACACATTATCTTTCCTTTTCCGATTTCAAAACCTTTCCGGCTGACGGTTTGTACCATCCAGCAATCGCCGTATTCATCCGGGATCGGGTAAGGTGCAGCATAGCCCAGGCGTGCCGCGTGAGGTTGAAAGCCATGTTTAGGATAATATTCTTTGTGACCCAATACAAATACAAGATTCGATTCTTTTTCCTGAAGCTTTTGGATTCCGGTTCTGATGAGCATTCCGCCGATACCCTGCCGTTGATATTCCGGGATTACTGCTAAAGGCGCCAGGATATGCATCATGGGTGAATCTTCCCGCCTGTCAAAATAAGCTCTGGTGAACAGGATGTGGCCGACAGGATTTATTTTATCGAATGCCAGGAGTGAAACAATAGGTTCTGCCGTAGGATCGGTTAATAGTTCAGCTACCAGTTTGGCTTCCTTATCATATCCGAAGGCAAGTTTTTCTACTTCCATGATGTCGTTGAAATCATCACTTATTGTTTCTCTTATCAGGATATCGTTTGGATTCATTTTTTGGGTTCTGTTAATCTAAAATAGCATTTATATTCTCAGGTTACCTAATTATTAGGTAGAAATAGAGAGAATCCAAAAATACATATTTATCGGTTTCCCCGCAAAAAAATCTAATCTACGATTATCTTATATAATAATTTGTCGGTTATAAGCAATTTAATTTACTTTTGCAGAATAAAAAACAGTATTATTAGGCTTTATTTATAAATTCACATCTATGAATCTTTCTCACTTAATTTTAACGATATTTTTATTATTAATAACTTCCACTCTTTCTGCCCAACGTCAACAACTAGGTAATTCAAATACTTTTTGGGAAGTAAGGAGTGATACACTTTATATCACCGGTAGCGGAGATATGCCGGATTTTGACAGGGTAAATACTTCACCTTGGTATAATGGCAGAACTTCGCTGCAAACTTTAGAAATTGAAAGTGGTGTTACCCGTATTGGAAATTATGCATTTAATGAATGTAATAACATGATTTCAGTTAATATGCCAAATAGTGTGGAAAGCATTGGGAGTAATGCTTTCCGAAGTTGTACCGGGTTAGTTTCAATTATCATACCAAATAGTGTAATTAGTATTGATAGCCTTGCTTTTTTTTATTGTACAGAATTAACTTCGGTTCGAATGTCTGATAGTGTAACCTATATGGGATACGGTATTTTTGCCGTTTGCCCGGAATTAACCTCAATCACAATCCCCAATACCATAACAAGAATTGAAAATCAGGCTTTTTACCTTTGTTCCCGTTTAACTTCCGTTAATCTACCCAATAGTATTACCAGTATCGGGGATGAAGTATTTTACAGTTGCTATGAATTAAGCTTTATTGAATTTCCCGCTAATTTAATTAATATTGGAAATGGTGCTTTTTATAATTGTATGGAATTATCTTTTAATACCCTTCCAAATACTATAACAAATATCGGGGATGAAGCTTTTTATAATTGTAATGAATTAATTTCCATAACTCTCCCGGATGGTCTCACGAGCATTGGTAATTATACATTTTATTCTTGTTCTCGCTTAAGTTCGGTTATAATTCCCGACAATGTTTCTCATATTGGGAATGCCGCTTTTTCCCGTTGTTCCGCATTAACTTACATTACAATCCCTGATAATATCACAAGTATCGGGAACAATGCTTTTCAAAGTTGTATTGGATTAATATCCATTGCTATTCCCAGTAGTGTTATAAGCATTGGGGATAGTGCCTTTTCTCTTTGTAGCGGTTTAAGCTCCATCAGCATCCCCAATAGCGTAACGCATATTGGAGATGGTGCTTTTTCCGATTGTACGGGGTTAATTTCTTTTACAATTCCCAATAGTATCATAAGAATTGAGAATAACGTTTTTTTTGGTTGTAGTAATTTAACCTCCATAATCATTCCCAGTAGTGTGATAAGTATTGGAAATTATGCCTTTTCCGATTGTAATAGTTTAACTTCTATTCTTATTCCAAATAGTGTAAGAGATATTGGGACTGGTACTTTTAGAAACTGTACCGGATTATTTTCTCTGATTATTCCTGACAGTGTCACGGATATCGGGGATGAAGCATTTTTAAATTGCACCGGATTAATTTCTATAATCCTCCCGCATGAACTCCAGAACATTGGCAATGAAACTTTTTTATATTGCACCGGTTTAACTTCCATCACTATTCCTGATAAGGTAATTCATATTGGCAATTCTGCTTTTGCCTATTGTACCAGTTTGACTTCCATTATCATCCCTGATAATGTAGTAAGCATTGGGTATAAAGCTTTTGAGAATTGTCGGCTTATAACCTCTCTTTATATTCCTAATAGTGTAACCAGCATCGGGAGCAGCGCATTTTATTCTTGTAGAAGTTTGATTTCCTTGAGAATATCTGAAAATTTAACTACTATTGAAAATTTTACTTTTTCTTTTTGCATCAGTTTAACTTCCGTTATTATTCCCAGTAGTGTAATTAATATAGAAGATTATGCTTTTTCCAATTGTTCCAACTTAACTTCAGTTGTCATTCCCAATAGTGTAACTTCCATAGGCCGTTCTGCTTTTTCCTCTTGCATGGCTTTAACTTCCATTAATTTACCGGATAATTTAATCAGTATTGAAATTTATACCTTTTCCCATTGTAGTAGCCTGACTTCGATTGTCATACCTGAAAATATAATAACTCTTGAACATCATGCATTCGAATATTGCACTAATTTAATTGATATTATCAATATGAATCCGAGCCCGAATTCAATCGATGAAACTGTTTTTACAGATGTTGATAAATCTCGCTGCACCCTGCATGTACGAAGTTCCTCTATTTTAGCGTACAGTACCGCAGACGTATGGAAGGATTTCATTATCATAGGGGGTGAATATAATATTTCTGCTCGGGTGAGTAACTCTGCGTCCGGTAACATTGAGGGTTTGGAGCCCAGACTTTATGACCGGGATGAAACGATCACCATAACGGCTATTTCCAATCCAGGCTATATATTTGAAAACTGGACAAGCAACGGAGTGGTCATTTCTACGGATAATCCATTTACCTTTACGGTAAAATCCGATACGGCCATTACAGCTAATTTCAGAGAAGATGAAACTGTAAATATTATGGATACGAAGCATGATGGAATTATCCTCTATCCTAATCCCATACAGAATACTTTATTTATTCAGACTTCCTCACCAATACAGCAGTTTAGCCTTTACGATCTGAATGGAAGGATTTTGAAAGAAATTCTCAATCCCGATCCGGCTATAGATATGAGCTATTTACCAAATGGAATTTATATCGTCAGGGTTAAAACCCCGGATGGAGAAGTTCGGCAAAAAATAGTGAAACAATAATTTATCTTATTGTCATCCTGAGCGTAGCGAAGGATCTATAACATTTTAGTTTTGGATTTTTCGTTAAACTCAGAATGACAGGAAACGCTTCTCACAAGTTGATTTTTTATGATTTTGAAGAATGAATTTATCGAAATAAAGCTTGGCAAATCGGAAATGATTAACCTGATGATTATTTGTTTTTATGATGTCGGAAAGTGAAAAAATTCTGGGAAATATAACTGAATAAAGTACAAATAATAGTTACCAGTAATTTTGAGAGTGTAGGATAGAAATTTAAATACTCCACGAAAAATTTGAGTCCCAAATAATTGATTACGATATTCAGGCATACAACCAGGAAATAGCGTGATAACTTGGTTCGGTTCCTTAATGGCGACCCTTTAAAAACGATGTGATTCATCAACCAGTATCCGGTGAGGAAAGTAATAGGAAATACTACCAGAAATGCGGCTATATAGGGAGAAATGACGATAAAACCTAAATCTAGATTTTCTTTCTGGAATACGACATTATATAAAAAAGAAAAAAGTACCAGATCAAGCACCAGATTTGCCCCTCCGCAAACCATGTATTTAAATATCGGATAAGGTATTATTTTCCTGATAAAAGGAAAATAAAACCATCTTATGATCTTTTCAACTGTCTTTTTCACAAAATTTATTTACAAAATAACCGATAATATAATTCATAGAAATGGTTTGACTCAATGTCTTTAAAAAGCCGGCAAATTTAAATAAAAATATGAATATCTTAAATAAGCAATTATATTGTGAAGCTAAGTGAAGTTTATATGTAATTATAAAAATACGATTCTTCAATTGCAGGTCAAAGAATGGTCATAATCATTTTAATTTCCACAGGATCAATTATTAAAAAAATAAAAGAATAAAAATATCGATTTAGGGATGCATATATCAAAAAATATTGTATTTTTGCAGCCTGAATTGAAACACGGTTCGGTAGTTCAGTTTGGTTAGAATACGTGCCTGTCACGCACGGGGTCGCGGGTTCGAGTCCCGTCCGGACCGCAAAAATTATAAACCCTTGATAATTTATCAAGGGTTTTTTAATGCTCTAAGAGGATTGCCTCAAAATTATTCGATTATATTTCCGTATATCAGTATATATAATTTAGTGTTTCATTTTGGGACACATTTTTAACTGATTTTAGCAACTGCACTCTACCCATTGTGTGCCCTCATGTCCTATTTTAATTATCAGGGATATAATTTTCAGAAAGAAAATTACTTATGGTGATTTTTGAATTCACCGGAGAAGATAGCGACCAAATATCTTTGCAACACGGCTGTATCCGAAAAGCCACACAGTTTATTTCTGAAAAGGGCTTCCGGCGCCCATTTACCGGCTTACAATAATGGTATGTTTCTTCAATATTCTTTTTACCTGTTCCGGTATTTCATTTCTTGTTCTACTAAACCATATATAAAGTTTTAGTGTTTGTTAAAAAGTTATATTAAATTATGCTCATAAACGATTAGAATATGTACTGGTCTATTGTTATCAAACTCATTATCGGTATGATTGGTGTACTGCTCTTCCTGCGGATGACGGGCAAAACACAGATGGCAAACCTTACTCCGATGGATACCGTAAACACGATTGTACTGGGTGCACTTGTCGGCAGTATTATTTATATGCCCGATACCCGTGTCTGGATACTGGCATTTGCCATGATTGTATGGTTTATCCTCAATATCCTTGTCAGGCTGCTGCTTCGGGTAAATTACTTCAGTAAACTTATTCACGGCCAACCCGAAACGCTGATAAAAGATGGAAAGATAGACCTTAAAATGCTAAAACGCAATAATCTGGGTATCGATCAATTCCGTGCCAAACTCCGGGAAAGCGAAATATATTCCCTGCTCGATGTAGAGGAAGTGGTTTTTGAAACCGACGGTAAATTCACCATCATCAAGAAACGTAACGGTTCGGAATCATATCTGCTTATCAGCAATGGTGAAGTGGTGGAGAAAGAGCTCGAAGAATCCGGACACGACGAGCAGTGGCTGAAAAAAAACCTTATCGAGTTAGGATATGAGAAATACGATAAGGTGTTTTGTGCCGAATATACGCCTAAAAGAGGGTTTTATGTGATTGACATAGAAGGAAACATAATGAGTAAAAACAAAACAGGCAAAGTCAATAAAGTAGATGAGATAGATATTGAGAAAGAGGATATTAGAAAAGAAGATGCTGAATAAAAGATTAAAGATATGCTGGACTATTGAGACACACGACCCCGAACGTTCGATAGGATCCGAGACGATGTGGATTTCAAGGGAATAAGGCTCTGGATTTTATATTTGTCGTGTTTACGGCCTCCATCGGGCTGAACCTACAACTTCCGTAGTGATACTTACTTTCTATAGTATACACACTAACCAGATACTCAAATCACTATCATATTGTCAAACACATCACTATTTTATACGAATTACATCCGAAATTTTTGTAGTGTAACAAGGTGATTTATAGTCTTGTTTCATGTTCCATTTTCTTTCAAATCCCTGCACGCCTATAGCAATTTTATTTCCTTCAAATCCATTATTATATTTATCAAATACTTTCATTAGGTTAGCATGTTTTTTATGATCTAAATTATAAAACAGATTGGACTGAACGGAGTCTTCCGGAACTATTTCATGGATGATTACCGCTGCTTTTTTGTATAAATAACCCGGTTTATATATAAGGCGTAAAGATTTTAAAACATATTTAACGATTTCAAGCGTACTGTTTGTAGGAACCGGTAAAGTAACAACAGTATTTCTGGAATACTGGGGAAGATCTTTCCTGAAATTGTTTGTATAAATAAAGACCATGACAGATACTGCACAACCTTTTTGTTTGCGTAATTTTTCGCAGGCCAATGAAGCGTAAGTCGACAATGCTTCGGATAATTCATCAAGAGTTTTTATGCTGTGGGAAAATGCGCGGGATACACATATCTGTTTATGGGGTAGTCCTTCAGTTTCTAAATCAATGCAGGGTATCCCATTAAGTTCCAACCACGTTTTTTCACCTATCACTGTCATCTTCTTACGGATAAATTCTTTGGGTAACCGGGTGAAATCATAAGCTGTCTGAATATTCATTTTCTCAAGGAATATTCTGTATTTCCTGCCAATCCCCCAGACATCACCTATTTTGGTGAGTTTTAAAGCTTTTATACGTTTTTCGTCCGTATCGATTACACATACACCATGATAATTCTTATACTTTTTTGCGAACTTACTGGCAACCTTGGCCAATGTTTTGGTTTTGGCCATTCCAATACTAACAGGCATCCCGGTATCACGTTTTACCGTATAGGCTATTTTCTTGACATATTCCCGAAGATCAAAATTCAATTCCATTCCCCGGAAATCGAGAAATGCTTCGTCGATAGAATCAATCTCCACATTCGGGGCAAATGTTTGCAATATCATCATTATTCTTGATGACATATCGCCATAGAGACTGTAATTAGAAGAAAAAACGGTTATTCCGTACAGATCGATAAGATGTTGTATCTGAAACAGAGGAACCGCCATTTTAATATTGAATTTTTTTGCTTCCTCCGAGCGGGCAATAACACAACCGTCGTTATTACTCAGAACGACGATAGGTTTATGATTAAGGTCCGGGCGAAACACTCTATGGGCGGAGGCGTAAAAATTATTACAATCTGCGAGAGCGAACATTCTTTCCTCCTTTCTTTCGCATATCCAATATACATCGTGTTACGACACCCCAGATCATGACATGATTCTCTTCCGTAAGACGAATAGGTTTATATTTTTCGTTTGCCGGAAGGAGCCATATTTCCTGGTCCCTGAATTCCACATATTTCATGGTGAATTCACCATCGATATAACATACTACCAAACTCCCGTTCTGAGCTTCTAAAGACCTGTCGATTATGACCAGGGATCCTTCCCGAACTCCCATATCCACTAAACTGTCCCCATCCACAATTCCAAAGAAAGTTGAAGCCGGATTTTGAATAAGTTCTTTATTCAAATCAATATAATCAGCACTGTAATTATCGGCAGGGCTTGGGAATCCTGCTTTAATTCCTGAATATACGGGTAATAATGGTAAATCTGTATTTTGCTCTGAGGAGAATATTCTGATTTCAGACTCCTTTAACATCTCTAACTCCTATAGTTTTATTTTTTAGCATTTTTAGTTCCTTTCTGTGTTATTTTTAATAGAAATCACTATTAAACGCAATTTACATTTTCATTATTATATGTATACATTGTTATTTATGAAAATGTACTATAGTAGATATATTTGGACCAAATAAGTGCCATTTTAATTACAAAACATGCAGTTTTCATATTAAAATACCGTACATGGTAACCATGTTTGTGCCGGTCGGTCTTCTGGAACAAATTGTTTGTGTCGGAATTAAAGCAAAGGTAAAAATCTTATATTTATTTTTTGAGTATTCTATTTAAATACGTCACATCTAACAAGTTTACAGTCTCAAAATCTCCTTTGTAGAACACAGCCCAGTTATTGAAAACACAAGGTAACTGCTTTGCTTTTTCTAATGTATCCACTTGGATTAAAGATACAGGGACATCATTCATTTCGCCATACTGTTTTATCATCTCAACGTTTTGATAGATGTAGGGGCATTGCATATCATAATAAATGGTCAGTTCTTTGCTTTCAATTTTTGGATTTTTGACACTCATCACGAATTTTGGCGTAGTTCCGTCCAGTGAAAGCGCAAGTAATTCATATCCGTTATCCGTAGTGTCAACCACCTCAAAACCGAACTTCTTCACGAATGACTGGTCGGAAAGCCATGCCTTTTGTTTTTTTGCTCCGAGCATGCAAATACCGGATTTACCTTTTTCTCTGGCATCGGTTATACAATACTCCATCAGCGATTTACCATAGCCTTTTCCCTTGTCACTGCCTGAAACCCATAAGCAATATATATAATAATAATTTTCACCGGTTATAGGAACCCACGCGGTTTCAAGTGGAGCATATTCAATAAAAACCGTCGCTTTTGCATTTAACTTCCTGAAGACGTGGCCTTCTTTTAAGCGGTCGGAGAGCCATTGTCGTTTTGCGTCAATACCGGGATGGGATTTTTTGCTGCGGATGATGCAGCATAAATGTTCATTGGCAAGGTTTTCCGTTGTTAAATTAATAAAATCAGGATTCATGCGTTCTCACTTCAATTAGATATTCTGATAAAGAACTTTCATCTTGCCAAATAACCGGGAATAGGCGAAAGGCTATTGAATAATAAAGCTATGGAAAAATCAGGGGTTTAGAGGCTATTTATAGATTTTAAGTCTTTGGTCGATTTTGATCATATCCGATTTAAGCTTATTCCATTTTTTGAGATTTGCTACGCTAACTTTATGCTTTTTAGATATGGAGGATAAGGTTTCTCCTTTTTTAACTTTATGGTAAACGACACTGGGCTGGGAAATGGAAGGTGTTTCATCCTGGGAGTCGACTACGGCCGATTCCATAGAACCGGACCCTTCTCCATGCATAGCAAGTAAATTGTTGGTTACGATGTAAGGCACTTCCATATCATCACAATCGATGATTCTGCGGGCTCCTACGTAACGAGCCGCATAACCGTTTGTTCTGGAATCACTGTGAATAACCCCGACATTTTGGGTGGAAGCATGTACGAATTTAAAATTGTGGTTAGAATCTACTTCGGTTACCAAACCTACATGGCCTATGGTTTTTCCGCGTGTGAAAAACACCAGGTCGCCTTTGCGTATTTCGTTCCTTTTTACCGGCTTACCCATCTTATACTGGTCCCGGGAACTTCTCAACAGTTCAATGCCGAAATTCTTGAAAGTGAAATACATAAGTCCGGAGCAATCAAAGGCGTTAGGACCCGTGGAGCCGTATTTATACCGCTTGCCGACTTTAGTAAGCACAAAATCCACTATGGAATCAATCTTCTGGCATTGAGGGTTTTCTATTACCTCATCCACGCGTTTCATTGAATTATCTTCATAAAAGTAAACCTCCTGGGCTAGTAATGGAGAGAAGATAGTAAAAGCAAATAAGATGGAAAATACTAATTTACGCATTATTGGTAAGGTTGGAAAATAAAAGGTCAAATTGGTTTCTCATAGTGCCAGCAAAATAAACGGTCCTCCACATTAATTATTGTTTTATAATGCTATTCCCTTATCCACACGCCGGTTATTTCGCCGAAAAGAATTTTATGGTATTCGTTGGCTTCCTGATAGGCTTCGGTGATAAATTCTTTGCCTTCCTGACTATAAAAATCTTCCGGCTTTACTGTGGTCATCTCTGTTAACCGGCATTCAATGATGAGTTTGGCTTCTTTGAAACTCACACTTCCGGAAGGGGTTACGACAGGGGATAATGAAGTTTCCTTCATTTTACCGGTATTTCTGCCCGATTGCGTACCGAATGCCATGATCTGTTCTTTATAGGAATCATCGAAATAAGCCATGGTATAAGTGTGCTCCCTTTTGATATAATCCAGGGTATAACGATTGGCCCTTAAAAAACACCAGGTAGTGGGTTTATTGAAAAGGATTCCCCATCCTCCCCAACTGGCGACCATCGAATTAAAATCATTTTCATTACCGGATGTGAGTACGGTAAAATCTTCTCCCACTAATTTGAATACGCTTTCGGGAATTTCGTTTTCCGTGATTTTTTTAAATAATTCATCGAAAGACCTGTTCCGGATTTCTTCTGTACTTACAGGTATTTGTTTTTCCGATGATATGGAATTATCTTTTTCCGTATTATTACAGGAAAAGAATAATATCATAGCCAATAATGTTACCCAATATTTTTTCATGATATACGGATGGTATTATTTGTCGGCCGCAAATATACTATAAATTATATAAATAGGGAATACGAAGATTTACGTACAAAAAAACCCGGTGGATTCCACCGGGTTTTTAGGATATCTGTTATATCTTAATATAAGAAGCTCAGTAAAATACCTGCAGCCACAGCGCTTCCGATCACGCCTGCCACATTCGGGCCCATAGCATGCATAAGCAGGTAATTTGTTTTGTCATATTTTAACCCTTCAATATAAGAAACCCGGGCACTGTCGGGCACAGCCGATACACCGGAATTTCCGATCAAAGGATTGATTTTATTTCCTTCTTTCAGGAACAGGTTAAATAACTTCACAAATAAAACTCCGGCAGCAGTGGCCAGAATGAAAGAGGCAGCACCTAAAGCGAAAATAAGGATAGATTCCACCTTAAGGAAGGTACTGGCCTGTGTGGAACATCCTACCGTTAATCCTATCAGGATCGTTACGATATCCACCAGTGGTCCGCTGGCCGTAGTAGCCAATCTCTTGGTCACAGTACTTTCTTTTAGTAGGTTCCCGAAAAATAACATCCCAAGCAGCGGAAGTCCGCTGGGTACCAGGAAAGCGGTTAATAAAATACATAAGAGCGGGAACATTACTTTTTCCCTGTGGGAAACCACGCGGGGCGGCCGCATTCTGATGAGACGTTCTTTTTTATTGGTGAGTAATCTCATAACCGGAGGCTGGATCACCGGTACCAGAGCCATGTAAGAATAAGCAGAGATCGCGATAGCTCCCATCATGCTCGGCGCAAGTTTGGAAGAAAGGAAAATGGCCGTAGGGCCGTCCGCACCACCGATAATACCGATAGCTCCGGCTTCCTGCGGAGTAAAACCCAATAAGAGTGCGATCATATAGGCGCCGACAATACCAAATTGAGCGGCTCCTCCGATAAGGATCAGTTTCGGATTTGAAATAAGGGCGGAAAAATCGGTCATCGCACCTATTCCTAAAAATATCAGGGGCGGATAAATCCCCTTAAGCACACCGAAATAAAGATAATTTAATACTGAGCCGTCTTCATAAACCCCGATCTGAAGCCCGTCCGTAAAGGGTATATTTCCCAATATAATACCAAAACCTATGGGAATAAGCAACAGCGGTTCATATTCTTTTACAATAGCCAGGGTGATAAATATTAATCCGATGATAATCATCACAATATTTCCCCATTCGCAATTGGCAAAGCCGGTATAACTAAAAAATTGTATCAGGCCGTCTTTGAAAAAAGTTAAAAAATCTCCCATTTTTATTTTTAATATAAGTTATTAACCAATCACTATTAACACATCGCCTTCCATTACGGAATCACTGCGTTGTACACGGATCTCTTTTACAACACCTTCCTTGTCCGCATCAATGTTATTTTCCATTTTCATGGCTTCGAGTAAAACAACATGCTGACCGGGTTTTACCGCATCCCCCACTTTAACGAATACATCCAGGATCACTCCCGGAAGAGGTGATTTAACCGCGCTTCCGCTACTCTGGGCGCTCTGGGCCTGTGGTACGCTTGCGGGGGTGGGAGCGGCTTTAGGTGAAGGAGCAGGGGCAACCACTTTTTTTACAGGGGCAGATACTGCCGGTGCCGTTATGGGGGTATCCATTTCAATTTTGAAAGGGGTTCCGTTCACTTCCACATTGACGGTGTTTTCTTCTATATCGGAAACATCTACGGTATATTTATTTCCGTTAATGGTAAATTTATATGTTTTCATTTGAATTTATTTTTACGTTAATGGTTATTTTCTTCTCGTTACTTGTTTAATCACAAGATGTTTCTGGGACCAGGGCGAATAGTGGGCCGAAGGTGTTTCAATGGTAATCACTTCACTTTCGTTGTCGTGCATATCGTTAAAGTGGAGATGCATGGCCATGGTAATCGCCGCCACTTCCTCACTGGTAATTTGTTCATCCTGAACGGGTATTTTCTCCTGGCTTTTTACCGATTCCGTTGCCACGGCAGGTTTGGTTGTCTTTTTCCTGCTCATTCTGCCGAATAGTTTCAGCATAAGGAAAATTATGGTAAGAGCCACAAATACTACCAGCATAAATATCAAAGCCAATCCGATACCATAGGGATCCTGTTCGGCCACTTTTTCCGATTTGGTTAAACCTTCGAAAACTTTATTGGTGGAACCCGGCGTAAAATATTCAAGGAAGCCTTTGTTACTTACAAGAACGCCGTTTCCGTCCACCACTTCTTTTACGCCATCTTCAAAATAACCATAAGAGTGTTCACTGGTATTACGAAGTGAGTCGGGAAATTCTAAGATATCGATCAATGTCCTTCCATTGGAACTGATAAGGGCTACATAATTGGATGCTCCTTCCATGGTTGGGTCGAAATTTACGTGGAAAGTTCCGTACAAAGGTGCATTATCCATGTAAAATACCACAAAACTTCTTTGAGGAATCAATGTTTTAGGATCTCCTTTCGGGATACGGTACCAATTCTTAATGCCTGAACCGTCGCTGAGTCCGGTGGTATCATTGGTCAGGTAACATTCGCCTACATTCACATCGTTATAGGCCGAATTGAAAATCTCGATCCAGGGCACATGCCTGCCGTATTCATCGATAAAATTATTCTCATTCCTGATCAGCATTTCATTCAGCCTTAAGTCGGTAATATGTTGAGAAAAGACGTTGAATGAAAGTAAAATCAAACAGAGAGATAACAATCCGGATTTATATTTCTTCATATCATTATTTTTTATGTTCGTAATAGATCAACTATAAGGTTGCGGAAGGTTATAAAGGCAGGTTATCGTGTTTCTTGGCAGGGTTTTCCAATCTTTTGTTTTTTAAAGATTCCAAAGCCCTGATAACCCTGAAACGGGTATTCCTGGGTTCAATCACATCATCGATGTAACCATCCCTGGCCGCTACGTAAGGATTGGCAAAAGTATCACGGTATTCCGCTTCTTTTTCCGCAATAAATTCGGCTTGTTTTTCTTTATCTTCAATTGCCTTGATTTCTTTACCCATCAATACTTCCACGGCGCCTTTTCCACCCATAACGGCTATTTCGGCCGTCGGCCATGCGTAATTGATATCACCACGTAAATGCTTGGAACTCATTACAATATAGGCTCCTCCATAACTTTTCCTCAGGATAATGGTTACTTTCGGCACGGTAGCTTCGCCATAGGCATAAAGTAATTTCGCTCCATGCAGGATGATTCCGCCGTATTCCTGGGTTGTTCCCGGTAAGAATCCCGGAACATCAACCAAATTCACCAGGGGGATATTAAAAGCGTCGCAGAAACGCACGAAACGCGCTCCTTTTCTGGATGCGTTGATGTCCAGAACGCCGGCCAGATATTTTGGCTGGTTAGCCACGATTCCGACGGACATACCGTTGAAACGTGCGAATCCGATGATGATATTCTGTGCGTAAGTAGGTTGCACTTCCATAAATTCCCCGTTGTCCACGATGCTGTGAATTACTTCTTTGATATCGTAAGGTTTATTGGGATTATCGGGAATGATCTGGTTGAGATTGTCCTCCAGACGATTAATCGGATCATTGCATGGTATGTAAGGAGGCTCTTCCATATTGTTGGAAGGCAGATAACTCAATAATTTACGGAGCATCTGAATTCCTTCTTCTTCATTATCCACCGCGAAATGGGCTACGCCCGATTTGGTGGAATGAATCGAAGCTCCACCCAGATCTTCTACCGTTACATCTTCATTGGTTACCGTCTTCACTACTTTCGGACCGGTAACGAACATGTAACTGGTATTTTTAGCCATCATGATAAAGTCGGTCAAAGCGGGTGAATAAACCGCTCCGCCGGCACAAGGACCAAAGATGGCGGATATTTGGGGCACAACGCCGGAAGCTAAAATATTGCGTTGAAAAATCTCACCATATCCTGAGAGGCTGTTTACGCCTTCCTGTATCCTGGCACCGCCCGAATCGTTAAAACCTATGACGGGAGCTCCCATTTTCATGGCCTGATCCATGACTTTGCAAATTTTCGCCGCCACGGTTTCGGACAATGAACCTCCGAAAACGGTAAAATCCTGTGAAAAGACATATACAAGACGTCCTTCAACAGTACCGTAACCGGTCACCACACCGTCAGAAAGGTATTTTTCTTTTTCCAGACCGAAGTTGGTGCAGCGATGTGTGACAAACATATCGAATTCTTCGAAACTACCTTCATCCAAAAACATTAGAATACGTTCCCGTGCAGTAAATTTTCCCTGGGCGTGTTGCTTTTCGATACGCTTTTCGCCACCTCCCAAACGAGCTTTTGCACGTAATTCAAGGAGCTCGTTGATTTTTTCTTGCATTGTCATAATAAACTGTTATTTAATTAATTATGGATGGATTTCTTCTTAGTATATAAAATGATAAAGTGGATTTATTCTGAAAGGATATGGTAACATCTGTCAAGATATTTTTTAAAGTTGCAAAAGTACATTATTTTTTGTTTTAGGTTAAATAAAAAAAACTAATATTATCCATTATTTTTGCATTCTAATTTAACGGGATTTCCCACTACTTATGCCGGAGCTTACTTTATTTAATATTCCCCTGTTTTATTATTTTGTGGTTCTTGCTTTTATCATGCCCAGAATCCCGGTCGTAGGAAGATTCTTCAATATTATCAATACGGCTATTCATGAGTTCGGACATGCGATCACGGCCCTGATCTTACAGGGGAAAGTTCACCGTATAGAATTATTCGGCGACAGTGCCGGGTCCACTACTACACAGAATAAGGGGAAATTCCGGACTTTCCTGGTCGCGATCTCAGGCTATCCTTTCGCTTCTGTGGTGGCATATTTAGCTTTTTATCTTTTATGGGCGGATTACGATAAACTCCTGATCGTAGCTCTTTCGCTGCTTTTTTTCGTCATGCTTGTTTTTTGGATACGGAACAAATACGGAATCGTGTGGGTAATATGTTTCTGTTTGCTTAACGCCGGATTAATATACTGGAATAATATGTTGGCTATCCGGGTAGCCGCTTTGTTTTACTCCACCATGATCCTTACCGAATCCGTCTGTTCAACTATCGTTTTATTAAGGCTTTCGCTGGTCGATCCCGGTCGTGCCGGCGATGCCGCTAACCTGAAAAAGATTACCCGCATTCCTGCCTTTATCTGGGCGCTGGTGTTTTGTCTTTTTTCCTGTTTTGTGGCCGTCAAAATCTATATTGATTTTTTATAAGCGATTTACCTTGCCGGTAATTTGAACCTTCATTATCGGAGTTTGTTTAAAAATCTATCAAGTATGAAATATAAATTTAAATATATTCTCTCATGAACACAAAAATTAAGTTAGGCTTTTTCGCGATTTTTATTTCCATATTATTCTCTGCAAATGCCCAGAGAAACTCTCATAACAGCAGGAATTCATTAGATTGGGCGGGAACTTATGAAGGTACTTTCTTTTCCGCTACGCGTGGAGAAGAAATGATTACCATGATCACTTTACGTCCAGATATGACTTATTCGATCGAAACCAGAAGGATAGCAGAAGATTACAATACTGTCAAATTTGACGGGAATTTTACCTGGAACAGGCAGGGTAGCCAGATTACGCTCAGGGAACCTGCGGAAAATCAGGATGTGACCCTTCAGGTAGAGGAAAATCAATTGAGGCGAATCGCGGTTAACGGGAAAAGAGTGAGAAGAAACGTACAAAAAAATGCGGTTTATACCAAAATAGAGATGAACAATAATACAGATAACAATACCATTACGGAGAAATACTGGAAATTAATAGAGATCAACGGGAAACCGGTTAAAATGGATGAAAATTCCCAGAAAGAACCCCATATGATTTTAAGGAATCAGGATCACCGGTTTAACGGAAGCGGAGGTTGTAATACTTTTAACGGTTCCTATGAAATGAAAGAGGGAAACAGGATTACTTTTTCAAGAGTAGCCTCTACCATGATGGCATGTATCAATATGGAAACCGAAACGGAAATGTTCAGGATGTTTGAAATGGTGGATAATTATACGGTATCAGAAGATGGTAAATACCTTTCTTTAAACAGGGCGCGGATGGCTCCTTTAGCCCGTTTTGAAGTAGTATATTTAAGATAGAATCACAGTATTTGCAGTCATTTTATTTCTTTTCTGACACTATGTTCCCCGGAACATAGTGTTTAGTTATGTAATCCGAAAACCATGAAAATTTTATTGCTCAATAATCACTGAATTATCAGAGTTTATTAGATGTGATTAAGAGCTAAGTTTATCGAAACGCTATCAGAAATGATAGTATTGGAGTGAATTAAACAGACTCTGAGAACTCATGACGGGTCCGGAATAATTTCAGCAACTATATTCTCTAGGAAATTGATCGCTAATTCTTGGCAATTTTACTATCTTTGCTCCATTAAATTATGGAAAAGAAATTCCTGGATTCATTACGGCGGCTGGTCCATGAACCGGAAAAAGCCAGATTCCTTCTGGCAGTGAGCGGGGGTATGGATTCTACAGCTCTGGCCCACCTGTTTTACCGTTCGGAACTTACTTTTGACATGGCTCATTGTAATTTTCATTTGAGAGAAGAAGAATCGGATGAGGATATGCAATTTGTCATGGAACTTTCCGTGGAATACCATTGTACGCTCCATTTAAAGGAATTTTTCGGGGAAGATTTCTTAAAGAAAAAAGGAGAATCAGTGGAAATGATCGCCAGGGAATTACGCTACCAATGGTTTGATGAACTTGCGGAGAATTATGATTATCTGGTTACGGCACATCAGGCGGATGATAATGCTGAGACTTTACTTCTAAACCTGGTTCGGGGAACCGGACTAAGAGGAATAACCGGTATTCCGCCGGTAAACGGGAAAATTATCAGGCCTATGCTGAATTTTACATCAGAAGAAATCGCCGCTTACCATGAACGCAACAATCTTACTTACCGGATCGACCGGACTAACCAGACGGAATTTTGTCACCGGAATAAAATCAGGCACAGTGTGCTTCCGGTACTAAAAGAGTTGAATGAAAATGTTATTGTAACCTTCGGGAACAATATTCGCGTTTTGCGGGAGCAATATGATTTTTATGAAGATCAGATGGGAAATATTATCAAAGATATTCTTACGGAAGATTCCCTCAGATCTTATATTTCCATTGACCGGCTAACGGAAGTGGATCATGGGCGATTGGTCCTTTATGAAATGTTGAGAAAATATCATTTCAATGCTTCTACGGTGACCGCGATATGGGAGACTATACATAAGGAGAAAGAACCGGGAAGAAAATTCTTCTCTCCTTCACATCTTTTGGTGAAAGATCGTAGTCAATTGATCATAACAACTTTGAGAACTCCTGAAAAAACTCCGGTAAAGATAAATTCAATAGAAGAGCTTGAAGATCATGGTTTTACCGTTGAAACAGTCAGGGATTTTTCCTTCATTGATTTTTCCGGTGATAATTCCGTACTTTACATAGAAGCCGAGAAACTGATCTTTCCCCTTACTTTGCGCCGGTGGCGGGCGGGTGACTATTTTTATCCTTTAGGAATGAAAGGGAAAAAGAAGATCAGCGATCTTTTTACAGACCTTAAAATAGACCTCCTTTCCAAACATTCTGTTCCCCTGCTTTGTTCTGGGAATGATATCATATGGGTGGTCGGTTACCGGTCGGATAATCGTTACCGTATTCAGGATAAAACCAATCATAAATTTTATAAAATCACTTATCATGGAATATCTAAGCCCTTATGAACCCAAGAAAAAAAGACCTACTTTATTAACTGTTTTAGCCATACTGACTTTTATAGGATCGGGATTTTTTTTCCTGACTTATGTAATTATGGCTTTTAGCCAGGATATGTGGCCTGCCGTTATAGAGACGATGCAGAATATGGGACAACCTGATATGGTGATCGAACTTTACGAACAGTTTGCTGTAATACCCGGCACAAAATATTTACTGGTAGCCATAGCGCACGCTTTGGCTATCGTAGGCGCTGCCTTGATGTTGAAACTGAATAAGATAGGATTCCATATTTATGTCGCTTCACAGATTTTGCTTTTTTGCGTCCGGAATTTTATCATTGGTGGTGTCCTTAAGATAGGAACCCTGGGTATTCTGGAAATAGTGCTTTTTATCGTATTGTACGCTATTAACTATAAATACATGATCAATCCTGCAAAAGCTGGAGGAGCGGATCCTGAGGAGGATCTACCTGAAAATGAACAATTTTAAATATGAAGAGGGAAGATTTTACCATATTGAACCAAAGCGTCTATAACCGGCCGCTGGTCTATTTCGATAACGCGGCGACTACTCAGAAACCGCAGGTTGTGATTGATGCGCTCTCACGATATTATGAAACTATTAACAGTAACATTCACCGGGGAGTCCATTATTTGAGCCAAAAAGCTACCGATGAATTCGAATCGGCCAGAAAAACCGTACAAAAATTTATCAATGCGCCGAGCGACCGGGAAGTGATTTTTACCAAGGGATCCACGGAATCTATCAATTTGGTGGCTTCTTCTTTCGGAAAAGCTTTTCTCCGTGAAAATGACGAAGTGATCATCTCCGAAATGGAACATCATGCTAACATTGTTCCATGGCAAATGATATGCGAAGAGAAGAAAGCAAAATTGCGGGTAATTCCGTTTAACGGGGAAGGTGAATTGGAATTGGAGAAATTGGAAAGCCTGATCAATGAACGGACCAGGATTATCTCTGTGACACATATTTCCAATACTTTAGGGACCATCAATCCCGTAAAGGAAATTATCCGTATGGCTCATCAACATCATATTCCGGTCATGATCGACGGCGCCCAGGCCGTATCCCATCTCAGGGTGGATGTCCAGGAATTGGATTGTGATTTTTATTGTTTTTCCGGTCATAAGATGTATGCGCCTATGGGGATAGGAGTATTATACGGAAAAGAGGAATGGCTGGATAAGATGCCCCCTTACCAGGGCGGCGGGGAAATGATTGAGAAAGTTACTTTCGAAAAAACCACCTATAACGGACTACCGTTTAAATTTGAGCCGGGTACACCTTCCGTTGGCGACGTGATCGGTTTGATGACCGCAATCAACTATCTGGATGACATAGGGATCGAAAATATCGGGAGATACGAAGATGAATTACTTCAATACGCCACCCGGCGTTTACAGGAGATCGAAGGACTGACCATTTACGGAAATGCCGGAAAGAAAGCTTCCATTATATCATTTAACCTTGAAAATATACATCCTTACGATGCCGGTATTATCCTGGATCATCAGGCAATTGCCGTACGTACCGGTCATCATTGCACGCAGCCTATTATGGATAAATTCGGAATTCCGGGCACTATCCGGGCTTCTTTTGCCATGTATAATTCGAAAGAGGAAATAGATGTTATGGTACAGGCTATCCATCAGGTGAAAAAAATGTTTCTTTAACCTTTTGTTATTAACACTATATGCTAAGTACTTTTTCCCCGGATCAACCTATCGAGATCATGTCACCGGTGGGTTCATACGAATCTTTAATGGCAGCAATACAGGCCGGCGCCGGTTCCGTATATTTCGGAATCGGGAAAATGAATATGCGTTCACGTTCCTCCGCCAACTTTACCCATGACGATCTTCTCAACATTACTGATATTTGCAGGGAAAACCGCGTACTATCTTATTTAACCGTTAATACTATCGTTTATAACGATGAGATTCCGGAAATGAAAAAGGTCCTCGATTGGGCGAAAGAATGCGGTGTTTCCGCTATCATAGCTTCCGACTGGGCCGCGATTACTTATTGCCGGGAAATAGGACTTGAAGTTCACATATCCACGCAATGTAATATTACAAACATCGAGGCGGTCCGGTTTTATGCCCGATACGCTGATGTAATGGTTTTAGCCAGGGAAGTGACTTTACAACAGGCAGCGGAAATTATAGAAACCATCCGGGAAGATAATATTTGCGGTCCTGCAGGAAAACAGGTAAGAATTGAAATGTTTGTCCACGGCGCCCTTTGCATGGCGGTTTCGGGAAAATGTTACCTGAGCCTTGACAATTTTAACTATTCGGCCAATCGTGGCGCCTGCCTTCAGCCATGCCGCCGGGGTTATCTGGTCAAAGATATGGATCATGAAGTGGAACTGGCTGTTGAAAATCAATATATCATGTCGCCGAAAGATTTATGTACCATAGGTTTTCTGGATAAGATACTGAAAGCAGGCGTTACCATACTCAAAATCGAAGGCCGGGGCCGTTCGGCGGAATATGTGAAAACGGTTACCAAATGTTACCATGAGGCAGTGGAAGCCATAGTTACTCACGGATATACGGAGGAGAAAATAAAAGAATGGACCGTTCGGTTACGAAACGTATATAACCGGGACTTCTGGGATGGTTATTATCTGGGCAGGAAAATGGGCGAGTGGTCTTCAAGATACGGTTCCCAGTCTACAAGAGTAAAAGAATACGTCGGAAAAGTGACCAATTACTTTGGTAAATTAAAGGTAGCGGAAATTATGATGGAAACTGGAGAACTGAATGCCGGAGACGATATTCTGATCATTGGTCCTACTACCGGTGTGTATGAGGATGCAATCAGTGAGATCAGGGTAGATTTCAATCCGGTAATATCGGTAAAAAAAGGAGATACGTTTTCCCTCAAGACCGGTACTTTGGTCAGAAGAGGTGATAAAGTCTATAAATGGGTGAAGGTTGTCGAAGAGTTTTAATTGGATCCTGTTTCCCTCTTCAAATAGATCTCGAAAGTGTTTTCAATAAGGGAAGTGATGGTCATAGGTCCCACACCGCCGGGAACAGGTGTCATGGCTGATACTCTTTCCTGCAATCCTTCCAGGTTTCTATCAAAATAAATATCGCCCGCCAGTTTGTTATCTACCCAATTCATCGCTACATCTATGATCACCACACCGGGTTTTAACATGGACGGGGTTACAACGTCAGGCGCTCCCATGGCTAATACTAAAATGTCGGCCTGCGCTATGATAGAAGGAAGGTTTGTCGTATGTGTATGACAAATGGTAACCGTAGCATTTTCTCTAAGTAAAAGCTGGGCTGCGGGTTTACCTACCAGGTTGCTTCGACCCACTACTACGGCTTGTTTTCCGGCTATTTCAATATTCCCGTATTTCAAAAGGGAAATAATTCCTTTGGGAGTACAGGGTAGTATGCCTTCTGCGCCGTCTGCCAATTTTCCTGCATTCATAGGATGTAAGCCGTCGGCATCTTTGCGGTAATCAACAGCTTCGATGATTTCTTCCGTATTGATATGGGAGGGGAGCGGAAGCTGGATCAGGATACCGTCCACCGTCGGATCGTTATTAAAAGTGTAGATTTTATCGAGTAGTTCTTCCTGGGAAATTAAACCGGGCAAAAAGTGAAGGTCACCTTCCATTCCCACATCCGTGCACGCCTTTCCTTTACTTTTAACATATTTAGTGCTATCCGGGTCATCACCTACCAGAATTACCGATAATTTGGGTTTTCTCCCGTATTTAATTCCGGCTTCTTCGATCCGGACCGCTAAACGGCTTTTAATTTCTTTCGATAATGCAGATCCGCTGATAATTTCCATTTAAATATTCTGATTCTTAATTTATTTTCCTTAGATAATCAGCATGGCATCGCCATAGGTGAGGAAACGGTATTTCTCATTCAAAGCTTCTTTATACGCTTTCATGACGAAATCATAACCTCCGAAAGCGGCGGCCATCATCATCATAGGACTTTGCGGCGCGTGGAAATTGGTGATCATGGCATCGGCAACCATAAAATTGTAAGGGGGGAATATAAATTTATTGGTCCATCCGTCATAAGGCTTTACATGGCCATTGGTATATACGGAATACTCGATCGCTTTCATCGTGGTCGTACCTACGGCACATATTTTATGCCTCTGATCTTTGGCGTCATTGATCCGCTTTGCTGCTTCTTGCGTGATGATCATCTGTTCGGAATCCGTTTTATGTTTGGTAAGATCTTCTACATCGATCTCCCTGAAATTACCGAGTCCTGCATGCAGTGTAATTTCGGCAAACTCTATTCCTTTCAGTTCCATACGTTTGATAAGCTCCCGGCTGAAATGAAAACCGGAGGCAGGAGCAGCCACAGCACCTTCATGCTTGGCATAGATAGTCTGGTAATTCTCTTCATCTTCCGGTTGGATATCCCTGAGTTTCTGTATATCTTCCGGTAACGGAGTAGAACCGTATTCTTTTAGTTTCTGCCTGAAAGCGGCATGATCCCCATCGAAAAGAAAACGAAGGGTTCTCCCTCTTGAAGTAGTATTATCGATCACTTCCGCAACCAAACTGTCATCATCTCCGAAATATAATTTATTACCGATCCTGATCTTCCGGGCCGGATCTACCAAAACATCCCATAATCTGCTTTCGGAATCCAGTTCCCGCAATAAAAAAACCCGGATCTTGGCGCCCGTTTTTTCTTTTTCACCATAAAGCAATGCCGGAAAAACTTTGGTATTGTTCATCACGAAAAGGTCACCCTCGTCAAAATAGTTGATGACATCCTTGAAAACTTTATGTTCAATGGTTTCGGTTTTCCGGTTGAGTACCATCAATCTTGCTTCGTCACGTTCATCCATAGGATAGAGAGCGATCCTTTCTTCCGGAAGGAAATATTTAAACTGGGATAATTTCATTAGGCCTAATTTTGAAGATGCAAAAATACGATAATGAGGTCCTTTTGTCAAGGGGCAATATCAAAAACTTGCAATGATTATTTTTACTATGAATCTATATAACTTAAAATGAGTAAATTATATTGCATAATAAAAGGTTAAATTTATTTTATTTTTGAAAAATCATGTCTCGATAAGACATTGCAGGGCGTTTTCCACTTTAAAATCCCCGATCCTCGTTCTTCGTAATTGAGTAAGATAACCGCCGCTTTGCAAAGCGATCCCCAGGTCACGTGCGATGGAACGGATGTAGGTTCCTTTTGAACATACGATACGGAAATCAATTTCGGGAAGTGAAAACCTGGTAATCTGGAATTCGCTGATCGTGATATTCTTGGGTTTTATTTCCACTTCTTCTCCGCTACGGGCATAGTCAAAGGCGCGTTTTCCGGCAATCCTGACCGCCGAGAACTGCGGAGGTACCTGCTCGATTTCACCTGTAAATCCTGTGGCAATCTCTTTTAGGAGTTGTTCTTCCGTGATATGCAGGTAAGGATATTCCCGGTCCACCGGTTTTTCCCGATCGAAACTTAATGTAGTAGCTCCCAGTCTTATCGTTCCCGTATATTCTTTTTCCTGCAATTGAAAACCGGCTATATCTTTAGTACATTTACCGGTACAAACAATCAATGCTCCGGTAGCCAATGGATCCAATGTTCCGGCGTGTCCTACTTTGATCTTCTTCTGGAAACGACTTCTCAGATCTTTTTTGATCTTGTTCACCAGATAGAATGAGGTGCATTGGTATGGCTTATCGAACAATAAAACAGCGCCTTCCGGATCAATATCTAAAGGAGGTAAAGAAAAACGGGCCATACGGGCATCGGGATTTACCATAGGCCAACAATGATAATGGTAATTCCAATAATGAGGCAGTATAGAGCGAACCATATCAGATTGACCCTTTTAACCATTTCGATCATAAATTTGCAGGCGAATAATCCTGAAAGATAAGCCGCAAAGAATCCGGCTATCAGAGAAGAAGTAGGGATACCTGATAAAGAAGCTGAGAATTCCCCGCCGATCAATCCCAGGAAAGCTTCTCCCAGAATAGGAATTAATACCATAAGAAATGAAAATTGCGCCACTTCCTCTTTCTTGAGGCCTAACATCAAGCCGGTAGATATGGTAGCGCCGGAACGGGAAATACCGGGTAATACGGCAATGGCCTGGGCGATACCCATAATAAAAGCCGAACCGAATCCGATATCTTTACGTTGCTTATATTTTATGAAATTGGTAGAGGCAAGTAAAAGTGCGGTGACCAACAACATACATCCTACAAAAACCAATCCTCCGCCAAAGAGAGCTTCCACTTTATCTTTGAAAAATAATCCGACGATCATCACCGGGATCATCGATACCAGTATCTTACAGATATATTGGGTTTCCGGATTCCATTGAAACCTGAAAAATCTGCTGATCAGCCTTACGATAGGTTTCCATAAGATAGTAATAGTACTCAAAACGGTAGCCGCATGTACCACGGTTTCAAAAACTACATTTTCACCGCTTTCCAGACCCAGTAATTCTTTTATAATAACCAGGTGCCCGCTGCTGCTCACAGGAAGAAATTCTGTTAAACCCTGTACGATTCCCAGAATGATGGCCTGAACAATATCCATTATGGAAGAAAATTTAATCCTGTCCGGTTAATGACGAATCATTCTTTTTTACTCTGGGATGGTACATGATCGCCACAATACCAACTACCAGTCCTGCCAGGATCATCGTAGGGGCGATTACCATGCGCCGGGCATTAAAAATGGCATCACTGAATTCTGCGTCCGCAGGAGCTTTCCCACCGGCCAGCAAAATGTAGCCAATGGCCAGTAGCAATACTCCGACTATCATGAGGATATAATTCATTTTTCTAAAAAGCGGAGCCTTATTTTCCTTTGCTTTAGGAGCAGAAGGACTGGGTTTAGGTGGATTTTTTTTATCCACATTGACTACTTGTGCCATAACTTCTTTTATTTAAAGATATAATCGGTCAGCTTTCATTTTGATATATTTGTTTACCGAGATAAAAGAAACAAACATCGTAAATAAAACACTGAACAGGAAAATTCCTATTAATATTAATGTTATATATAATATATTAGAAAAATCAAAAAAATCGGGTACAAATGTATTCCCTTCATACAGGACTAATGCAATGAGTAATATAGCGATAAAACCTCCCCATACTCCCTGGACCAATCCCTTGAAAAGATAAGGTCTTCTTACAAAGGAACGTGTAGCCCCAACCAGTAACATGCTTTTAATATTGAATCTTTTCGCATATATATTAAGACGGATGGAATTGGCGATCAATAACATGGAGATGACCATAAAAACTGCGCAAATACAGAGGATAACCAATTGGTAAGTCCGGTTATTATAAAAAGAGCTGACCAGGAATTGCGGATATTGAACGTCCTGTACCGCTGCGTTCTTTTTAATATTTTTTGATATGACAGCCAGGGAATCGGCATTGGCGTATTCCGGGTTTACACTGGCAATGATGGAAGCGTTAATAGGATTGGTGATGATTTCGGTATAATTGTTTCCGATGGTCTTGATAGCTTCCCGGGTGTTTTCTTCCCTGGAAGAAACCCTGGAAGAAGCAATAAACGGTTCCAGCTTCATGCGTTGTTCGAGCGCTACAATGTCGGCTTCCCTAATGTCCGAATAAAAAAGGACTTCTAATTCGATCTTTTTGGAAATATTCCGGATATAGCGTGTGGAGAAAAACGCAAAGAAAACCAGCAACCCGATTAAAAACATCGTGAGGGCAATACTTAAGATAGATCCGAAAGCCGAAAACCTTAACCTGGCTTTGGTAATATTATCAATAGATTCAGGATATTTCCCCATGCTGTTTTTTTAAATATTAGCTGCAAAAATACAAAAAAAAGTTTATTTCCCCTCGGACGAAATTTCTGAATGTTTTGAACAGGAAGAATACTTTGGTGTTATCTATTTTATATGTGAATAATTTAACTTAATAACTTTATTATTTTAAAATAACTTTAAAACTTTAAGAAATGCAAGTCCGTATACGGACCGAAATTTAACAAATTTGATACTAAAATCCGATAATTCGCTATTAATGTTACAAAAGCGCACTTTTAGATTTTTTTTTACTTTTTTTTCGCATACCAAGCAGTTTGGGGATCACCAGATACAGTATATATGGAAAAGAAAAAAGAGTTTTAATATATTTAAAGCCAATATTTTAAATTTGGGCTTTGAATATTTCCATTTTTTTTCAAATAATTTAAATTTCGTATTTGTTTTTTTGTATTTTTGCAAGTTGTATAATCACAGTAATTATGTATTCCAAATATGTAACAACTGTGGAAATACGCCGTATAAATGGCATTAAGTGAGATAAGTAAGAATATTTGGATTAAGATATAGAATATTAATATAAATTTAAAATAGTAACAATTAAAATCAAAACGATGAAAAAATTTATCATTTTTTTCCTGATGGTATTTCTGTGTATAGGGAACTACCAAGCTCGTAGTGAATCTAAAATAGCGACAGATATTGGGAAAGCTCGACTCGGATGGGAGTCTTTGGGGTTATGCGAATCAGCATTGCTTCCTCCATATGTTCTTGATGTTAATCGGGAAGAAAAAATTACAGCCAATTATATTACCCTGGAAAGGAATTGTGCAACCGGCGAGGTTACATTGATTGCTGACAGGTCTTATTTTACCACTCCTCCTGACTGGACCGGGCCAAACGCTTTTACTTCACTGGGACAATGGGAAATTGTGGTAAATGAGTCCGGTTTGTATGAAGCTACCGACGGTACCAACCAGGATGAAATAAATGCAGAAGTTTATGATGCACATGATGTGATCATTGAGGCTACTACCAATGGTGCTACCAATCCTTTTAATTTAGGAATTCAGGGTATTACAACCATAAGTTTTGCTGCCGTGATACCGGGTAATCCGGCCCCGGCCCCCGGAGATTATGCTTACCAATGGTATATCAACGGAAACGCCGTAGCCACAGTTGACACGATCACAGGAAACGGTATTAATTTTACTTTCCCCAGGAATATGGCTGCCGGTACTTATATGGTAACGGTGAGCGCTACTCAGAACGCATCCGGTTGTGTTGCCATTTCAAGTGCATTCCAGATTAATGTAGGCGCAAGTATCGCCGTGAATATTTTCGGACCCCAGACGGCATGTAACGGAGAGATCGTTACCTATACCGCTCAGGTGGACGGAGATGAATTGGGACATAGTTATCAATGGATCCGGGACGGGCAATATCTTCCCGGAGAAACCGGTCAAACCTATTCTTTTAATACGGATTCATTAGATGAAAATTATTATAGTTATGCAGTGGTCGTAACACGCGACGGTTGCGAAACTACTTACTCACCGGAAATACCTTTCCATATATATAATTTAGGTGTTGAACTTACGGCTGAACCGGCCTCTATTTGTTTTGGAAACTCAACGATGTTGACCGCTAACCTTATTGACAATAACGGTGACAATATTATATATAGATGGTACGAAGGTTCTATAGACCCGGCAAACATAATCCGCGGAAGAACCGGCTCACAGGCCATGGTGACTCCCGGAGTTTACGGAGACACTCAATATTTTGTGGAAGTTTCCAAAGCTGATGCTTCCTGTATCTCTATCGATTCAATCACAGTAAGTGCCACTAATTCGTTGCCAGCTGTTACTATTTTAATGAGCAGTGACACTATCTGTGAAGGTCAGGCAGTTACTTTAGTAGCCAATGCAGGTGAAAATGCAATTTACACCTGGTATAGAAACGGCTATACACTTCCTACCACCAACGGAAGAATTTTGCATGACACCCCTTCCGCTAACGGAACGGGTGCATCAGTAATATATACGGTCGATATTATGGATCCTTCAATGGGTTGCAGTTACGAAACATCTACTTCAACTCCCGTTTGGGTAAATCCTTCCATAAGCGTATCGGTCACCGGAACTCCGATCGTTTGTGCAACGGATTCTACTGTCATCACATTAACTGCAACATTAACGGGTGACGCAGGCGCGACACCGGTATATAACTGGACGGTTAACGGAATTGCACAGGCGTCTACATCTGATGTACTGACATTTGATGCTGCTCCGGCAACAGAACCTTATGAAGTAACGGTTAACTTAAACAGTGCTTCGGGATGTAACGTTACGAGTGAGCCTTATTATATATATGTAGGAGATGCTCCTGTTGTACAGGTATCCGTTAGCCATACCGAAGTGTGCCTTGGCGGCGATGTAACGGTAGAAGCATTGGTTGGTAACGGTGATGTTGACGGGTTAACTTATACCTGGACTGAAAACGGTACCGACGCTCCATACAGAGGATTATCTTTTACTTCAACAATAAACGTAAATACAACTTTCGGTATTACAATCGATGCAGGTAACGGTTGTGTAGCGACCGGCACTTCTCCTGAGATTTCAGTAGTAACCCTCGACGGTCTTGCCCTTAATGTGGAAGCCGATATTGAAAGTGGTTGCGACGGAGCCCAGGTTATTGTTTCAGCTACCGTATTAGACGGTAACGGAAATAATGTTACTTCCGGATATACTTACACCTGGTTCAGGAACGGTATTTTAATGGAAGGCGTAACCGGTTCCAGCGTAATGGAATCTTTAATGTCTGTTGACGGTGATACTACCCGTTTTATCTATACCGCTTCTATAGCAGTACCGGGATGCGACGGAAATAATTTCTCAGCTTCTGACACGGTAATGATTCGTCGTAATCCTATGGTGGTAATCGATGGTTTCCACGATGTATGCGGAGATGCAACCAGTCCGAATATTCGTCTTTATGCATGGGTAGATGGAAGAAATAATTATGGCGCAACTTTCAGATGGTATGAATCAGGACAGCTTAAAGGTACTTTTACCGGAAATAATTACTATTCAGAAGATCTTTCACCGAGAACCGATCCTTATGTATATACAGTAGAAGTAATCAATACCAACGGATGTTCAAACTTTTCTGATCCTTTTGAAGTATATATCCACTTCCCGGTAGACGCTCATGTTACCGCTAGTGAAGATACGGTTTGCGCCGATGCGAAAGTTTTATTGACTGCCAGTTTAAGAAATAATAATGCTGAGAATATAACTTATCAATGGTATAAAGGTGCTTATAATAACTCTAACATTATATATGGTGCGACCAATAAAACTTATTTGGCGAATATTAATGAATCAGCCAGATATTATGTAGAAGTGATACAACTTAATTCAAGTTGTATGGATACGGCATCATATTATATCCATATGAATGATGTTCCTCAATTAACTGATATTACGATTACCAGCAGTAATGTAATTTGTTCGGGAGGACAAATCACGCTTCAGGCTAATATGGCGGGTGCCGCCACGGGTAATGAAGTATTTACCTGGTATAAAAACGGTATTTTAATGGAAGGTGCGACAGGTTCCACAATTATGGATTCCCCGATCGCTATCGACGATGATGAAACTATATATTATTATTCCGCTGCAGTAGCGCAATCCGCGTCCGCTTGTATTTCTGCAAGAGTTACTTCTCCGATGGTTACCGTATTCGGAAATCCGAGAGTAATGATTTCAGGAGACCAATATGTATGCGAAACCCAAAGTGTATTCCTGATTGCTAACGTTGACACTTCTTCAAGAGGCGCAGGTATCCTTCATTATACCTGGTACGAATCAGGCCAGATCAGAGACAATATGGCTGAAGGATTTGGTGACAGCCAATTCTTCTCTGAATATTTCTATGAACGCGAAGCTCCTTATGTATTCCAGGTGGAAGCATACAGGGAAAATGCTTTCGGCGGTTGCCGTACTTTAAGCGAACCTTTCCTTGTAACCGTTCATAAAGAACCTGTGGTTAATGTAACGGCAGATGCTACTGAAGTTTGTGAAAACGGAACCGTTACCCTGACTGCTAATCTCGATAATTATAATACCGGTAATATGATCTACCAATGGTATCTCATAGATACGATCGTTACTCCTATTATTGATAATAATGGTGATACAATATATTATGAGGATATTACAGAGAATATCATTCCGGGTGCTACGGAAAGAATATATACGACAAATGTAAGTGAAACCACTACTTACGGTGTAAGAGTTTCTCAAACGACTTCCACATGTACGGCTAATAATGAAATCCTGATTACGGTTAGTGAAGGTCCGGTTGTGGAAAGCATTACCGTAACGGGAGATTTAGAAAATATATGCGAAGGACGTCAGGTTAGCCTTACAGCCAATGTTGAAGGCGGTGTAACCGGCGGAGAAATATTCGTATGGTATAGAAATAATCAATTAATAGAAGGAGCCAATCAGGCTACTTATACTGAGACTCCTTTAACCATAGGCGATGCTGCCACAACTTATACCTATAATGTTGCGGTTAGCCAAACAGCTATGGGTTGTTAGAT
>CALECM010000079.1 GCA_937949745.1 uncultured Bacteroidales bacterium
CCCTTTCCCTTGAAAGGGGTGTTTTTTTATAAAATGTCCCCTATTTTATTTATTTTTGCATACTTTAATCTTGAAGATATTAAGTTTATATCCTTAGTCTTACTTTATGAGGAAACCGAATACCAGGCTTAAAAAGAATATTACATATCCGGCGAAAACCCTCCTCGCCTTCCTGCCTTTCCTGATCCTGTTGATCTCTATCATACCGCATACCGGCCATGCTTACGACACTTCCTGCTGGATTAAATGGGCCGTTAACATCCGGGAAAATGGTTTTTCCCGAACCTATCAGTCCGGTGCAAATTATTTATTTGTGTACCAGTACATTTTACTCATATTCGTAAAAATTCAGGGAACCGTTGAGAACATTGTCGCCCATATCCACCAACTGAAAATCTTTACACTGCTTTTTGAACTGGGAACCACTTTAGTTTTATTTAAGATACTAAATCATTATTGGAAAGACACTTCTAAGGCAATACAATATTCCCTATATTATTTCCTTAACATAGCCGTATTATATAATTCCCTGATATGGGGACAAATGGATGGAATCATGACTTTTTTCGTCTTTTCATCCTTATATTTCGCTTACCGGAAAAAAGTCTTTTACGCCCTGGTCTTATTTTTCCTGGCTATCAATACCAAATTTCAATCTATTGTATTTTTACCGTTAGTACTCCTCTTACTGTTGCCAGCAATTAGGGAAAAAGGGTTTCTCAAAAAAACTGCTGTATCCCTGGTTACCATTATATTGATCACTGTTCTGGCTTATGCTCCGTTTATTCTGGTGGGTGATCTGCCTTTAATGTGGAAAAATACTTTCGGTTCCACGATCGGGCATTCTCCTTTCGCTTCCGCCAATGCTTATAACATCTGGTATCTGCTCTTAAACCAGGATCCCTACACGGTTTCCGATTCTACTCTTTTTGGCGGACTGACATACCGGATGTGGGGCATTTTACTTTTCGCCTTTTTCTCAGTTTTCGCTTTGTATCATTTCATTAAGCCCTCCATTGAAATATTATTCCGTAAAAAATCCGCAGATTTCCCATTAAATAAAGTCATCATTTCGTGTGCACTTGTCCCGTTGCTCTTTTTCTTTTTCAACACGGAAATGCATGACCGCTTTACCCATCCGGTCCTGATATTCCTTGCATTATATGCTTTTCTTTATAAACGTCCTCTACCCTATCTGACCGTCTCTTTGGCTTACCTGCTTAATTTGGATGCTGTTTTCAAATTCTTCCAAACCGGCTTATATGATACTTTTATCTATGCTCCCGGATTCATCTCATGCCTCTATATTCTTTCCATGTTGCTACTTTTCACCGATCTGTATGATTTTCGGATTAAATCCCGGAAATCAGCCGTTAAAGTTTCTTCGTGAAGAATGGCAGGATTTCCAATCATTTTTACATACGATAAATTACGATTTTCCCATTCTTAATGGGCTTTTTTTCTATCTTTGCCCTCGGTTTTTTGAGAAAAATTTCCTCCGGAATCAAGTTTTTGAATAACAGTTATGTCATAATGTGCTAATTATAACCGATGGTTTTCAGTAGTATCGTATTTCTCTTATTCTTTTTCCCTCTGTTTCTGCTTACTTATTATCTGGTAGGAAAAAAATACAAGAACCTGGTCATCCTGCTTTTCAGTATCTTCTTTTACAGTTGGGGAGCTCCTTTGTTTATTTTTGTAATTCTGGGATCTACGTTTTTGGATTTCCATATGGTCAAGTGGATGTCGGAAAGTAAAAGTATAAAACGCAAAAGGATATTACTGGCGATATCCGTAAGCATTAACCTTGGACTTTTGTTTTACTTTAAATATTCCAACTTCTTTATTGAGAATATTAATGAGGTACTTTCCCTTTTCACGGATAAAGAAATCCACTGGACCAAACTCGCTTTGCCTATCGGCATCTCATTCTATACTTTCGAAACGATCACTTATGTCGTGGATGTATACCGGGGTGCCCATAAAAGACTGGAGAAATTCTGGGACTATCAGTTGTATATCATTTTCTTTCCCAAATTGATTGCAGGTCCTATCGTCCGTTATTACGACCTGGCCGACCAGATCACAGACCGTTCCCATAATGATACGATCGATAACCGGCTGACAGGATTTTACAGGTTCATCATCGGCCTGGCGAAAAAAGTATTAATCGCCAATCATATGGGATTGCAGGCTGATACCATTTTCGCGATGAATTACGGTGAGTTGGGTACCGGTACGGCCTGGATCGGTATATTGGCCTATACTTTTCAAATTTATTTTGATTTCGCCGGATATTCGGACATGGCCATTGGGATTGCCAAAATGGTAGGATTTAAATTTCCGGAGAATTTTGATAATCCGTATGTATCACAAAGCATTACGGAGTTTTGGCGTCGTTGGCATATTTCACTGGGAAACTGGATGAGGAATTATCTTTATATCCCTTTGGGCGGCAACCGGGTCGACACGAAACGGAGGCTCTATTTTAATCTCTGGTTCGTATTCCTGGTTTCGGGATTCTGGCATGGCGCCTCCTGGAGTTTTATTTTCTGGGGCGCATATCACGGACTTTTTCTTGTCCTGGAAAGGGGATTTTTGCTTAAGTTTTATGAAAAGATCGGTAAATTACCCCGTACGTTGATCACTTTCCTGATCGTGATGGTGGGCTGGGTATTCTTCAGGGTTGAAAAGATTGCCGACGCCTTCCATTATCTTAAGCGTATGTTTATATTTGATTTCCATAATTCCGTCCCTGTGGATCCGGAATTTATCACGTTCCTGGTAATAGCCGTTTTTTTCGCATTCTTTACCTATTTTTCAATCGGCAGGAAGATACAGGACAAACTTTATTTCGGTAATTATCCCGTGCGGAAACATATTGCGGTAGCTGCTGTTTCGGTTTTATTACTGGTATTATGCATTAGCTCGATCACGGCTTCAGGGTTTAATCCTTTTATCTATTTTAGATTTTAACCATGAAAAAAAGATATTTCAACAAAAGGAAAATTCTATTCGGCATTCTTATGTTGCTGTTATTTATACCGTTAGTGCAATATGCATTTCCTGTATTCCGTGTTAAACCATTAAATGGCTGGATGCTCAGGACCGAAAAACAAGATTTTACGTTGCGTGGATGGTTTACAGGAGAATACCAGCAAAATGAGGAAAAATACCTGAACGAGAATTTCGGCTTCCGTAATTTTTTCGTGAGACTTAATAATCAGCTGGCATATAGTTTTTTCGGCAAATTCAACGCGGTGGGCGTTATTAAAGGAAAAGAAAATTACCTGTACGAAGATGCTTATATCAATGCTTATTATGGAACTGATTTTATCGGATCCGACAGTATAAGAGGTTATTTTGACCGGTTTAAATTCATTCAGGATACCCTGGAGAAATTAGATAAAACCTTTATGCTGGTATATACTCCGGGCAAAGGATATTTCTATCCGGAATATATTCCGGATGAATACCACCGGGAAAGGAGTGTCACGAATTATGATGTTTTCGTTTCTTTGGCGAAAGAATACGGAATCAAAAATATTGACTTCCATCAATACTTAAGGGATCAGAAAAATATTTCAGCGTATTCGCTTTTCCCGCAATATGGTATCCACTGGAGCAGATATGCCATATGCCTCGCTTTAGATTCCATGATCCGGAACATTGAACAGATCAGGAATATCGACATGCCTGATATATACTGGAACGAGGTGAAACTTGCGCAGCCCAAAGACGGGGATTATGATATAGGCAATGCTTTCAACCTTTTGTTCAACCTCAAAAGTTTCGGGATGGGATATCCTCAATACCATTTTGAAAATGAAGAAGGAAAAGACAAACCTTCGTTATTGGTAGTGGCCGACAGTTTTTTCTGGGGAATTTATCACCTCGGTTTAACATCGTCTTTTTCGAGGGTCGATTTTTGGTATTATAACAAACAGGCTTATCCGGATGATGTGGAAGTTGCCGGACTGAACCTGCGAAAAGAAATCGAGGACCATGATGTGATCATGATCCTCGGGACTGATATTTCCATGCGTGATTTCGGATGGGGCTTCGGAAAAAATGTCTCCGAGCTGTTCCGTGGCAAAAATTAATTGGCCTGCATTACTTTCAGAGAAGGCAATGCAATCACGGATCCCGGAAGTATGGTTGATTTGTCTACATAAATATGCCTTAAATAACGACAATTAACGATGGATTCGGGAACAACAAGCATAACTCCCGCCCTTACCAGGTGCAACTCATTCAGCGCGATAAGGTTCCCTATCGTTGACGGTAACTCCGTAAGGTTATTACGATCCAGTGAGAGATTCTCTAATTTAGTCAATTTCCCGATCTCGTCGGGAAGAGACGTCAGGGAGTTGCCATCAAGATCAAGAATTTCCAAATTGGTAAGATTTCCGATTTCAGCGGGTAGTGTTTTAAGCTGGTTATTCTCCAGATATAGATACTGTAGCGATTTCAAGTTTCCTATTTCCTTCGGTAACGAGGTTATTTTATTATTTTGAAGGGATAATTTCTTCAAATTGGGAAGATTTCCGATAGAAGCCGGGATAGTAGTGATATTATTATTACTGATAATAATGGTTTCAAGACTCGTCAGTTGCCCGATCTCTTCCGGTATATAATCAATATTATTTCCAAATAAATATAAAGTTTTAAGATTGGTGAATTCGTTCATTCTTTGCAGAAGGTCATCGCCCACTTCATAGTTGATCAACTTTAATGTAGACGCTTTTGCAGGAGCCTCCATCGCAGATTTGAGCCTGCCGGAAGCGCAGCCTGCACTGGAAACCGCGGTTATAATTCCTGCAACCATGATCGCAGTATATCTGCCAAGTAAATGTAATGGGTATTTTTTCATTTTTTTATATTTTAAGGATTACATATCGGAAATTGTTTTAATAATATTTCAGTTAATTAAAAAGCCCACCCTAAACGTATGAGGGAAACCGGAGCAAAACCGAAGCGGGTAGCTATATTTTTATTCTCGTGATGCGTAATGTTTGTATTGTTGCCTTGTTTTACCGTAGTTTGAGCTTTCAGCGAGGATGCCATAGAAAAACCCAATCCGAATTCGGCTCC
>CALECM010000080.1 GCA_937949745.1 uncultured Bacteroidales bacterium
GGATATGGAAGCCGCATGGGTTTTTTCCCGGAATTCGATTTTGACCGGGTAAAATTTCCCCTTTTCGAGAAATATCCTGCTTTTGTATTCTTCCTGCGCAGCCACCCGCATGGCTTCGGAATCCGTACTTTCCACTTCGGTTTCCCACAGATCCAATATTAAATTCCCGTCTATATAAAGTTTCATCCCGTCATCCGCGACTGCCGAAAAAACATACTCTCCGGTCAGGTCCGGACAGATATAGCCGCTCCAGTTTGCCGTAAAATGGTCTTCCACTATGGGATAACCGGGAGAATTCCGAACCCAGTTAAAATCAATGCAGGTATCGATCCTTTCCAGCGACACCGGTTTATCTTCTCCGCTTTTAATCCATTTTGAAGCTCCATAAATGGCTTCGTTGTTGATTTCGAACCAACGACCGAGATCAAGTAGTCTTTCCTGTTGTAGCAAAGGAATCTGCCCGTCGGCGCCAGGTCCTACGTTAATGATCAATCCGCCGCCGTAAGCTACCGTCCGGGCAAAAAGCCGGATCAGTTCCGTGGAGGTCATATAAGCCGAAAGTTTCTCGTTGCGGTTAAGTCCGAATGAACGGCCGAGACCTCGCACTTCAGCCCAGGGCCGGTCAGAGCTATAGCCGCCCGAACTATATTCAGGCGTTTTAAAACCGATATCGCTCCCTTCTCCCCACCGGTCATTGACGATGGCATCAGGCCCTACTTCATCGTAATACCAGGCAATAAGCTCTTTGGCATGCCAGTCTTCCGCAGTATTATACCATTCCCCATCCGTAAAAAGCACTTCCGGTTTATAGTTCGTAATTACCTCTTTAAATTGCGGGATCATATGTTGTTGCACGTACCTGCCAATCGAATCGGGCGGATCCTGATACCAGTAATGTAAAGGATTGTTCCATTCTGGCAAAGAGTAATAAATACCGAAACGGATATCCTTTTTCTCCACCGCTTTTTTAAGTTCACCGAGAATATCACGGTGAGGGCCGACATCCACGCTATTCCATTGTGGCGCGTAACGACTGGGCCATAAACAGTATCCGTCATGGTGTTTGGATACGAGCACTATGTACCGGGCTCCCGCTTTCCTGAAAAGAGAAGCCCATTCGTCAGCATCAAAAAGTTCGGCTTTAAAAAGCGGCGCGAAATCCCGGTAAGTAAAATTTTCGCCGTAATTCTTTTTCATAAAACCGGTCCGGGTTTTATCGCCTTTCTGCAACCCCAACAGATACCATTCACCGTAAGACTCCGGCCCTCCATAGGCTGGCACCGAATAAAGACCCCAATGGATAAATATACCCAGTTTGGCCTCCCGGAACCACTCCGGATAAGGACGTTTTTGCAATGATGTCCAGGACAGAGTATCGGAAGAATACTGTCCGCAGAGCGGCAAAACTAAAGATAAAACCATCCCTAAAATTACAATCCGTAAGCAAGCAGAACGTATTTTCATGTAATGAATATTTGGTATCAGAACGTTAAAATTCCTATCCCCATTTTAAAACCCAGCCAATAAATGGAGCCTACCCTTCCCATTGATGACTCTTCATGGCTATGATATCCTTCTTTATGAATTGCAGCCCCCATTCCTTTAAAAGTTATGCCCAAAGATACACCAAAAGAGAGCCGTAGCCGGTTAAAAAAAAGGTAATCGTTTCCCATTTCAAATTTGGCGGCAGGTACGAACGCATATTCTCCTTCAGGTTTTTCAAAATATTGCGGATGGAAAAAATCAAACTGGAATTTGACATAGGGACCCATCGGGGCCCTTGCATTATAGAAGTATTGTTTATAATATAATCCGTATCCGAATACATTAAACGGTACATATTCACTAGCCCCATATCCTTCCCAGTAATATCCGCCAGTTTGTTCATAATAATTATGGAAATACTGGGAATTGAATACATGTCCCGTGATACCGACAGTACCCTTCTTCCAGGCGATGATTTCAATATTGGGAGAAAAGATATAGTTGAATGCCAGATATCCCTGACCGCCCCAGAAATTATGATTCAGATAAGAAGGAGAAACGACAATGTCAGCATTTATAAGGAAACGCCTGCCCATAAATCCGTTGTTCTGCCCCATGGCAGTACCGGCTGACAAGTAAAAAAATAAAAAGAATATCAGTATATTTGTTTTCATAACTATTTCTCTTTCCTGACTTTATAAAACGAATCATAAATGAACGAATCGATATACGCTTCTTTCATGGCGCTTCTCGCCTGCAGCCTGTTATCCATAAGGGTTTTTCCCGTTTTAAGATCTCCGACATAAAAAAAGACCTGGCTAAGATATCTTGGCAATGCGAAAGAAGTAATTACTCCGGGCAGGGTAATTAATGAAATGGCAGGATAAAATATAAGTGAAGTTATTTTCCCGCCGGTGATAAAAGAGATGGGTTCCGTGTATACCAAAATAAAATTGATCTTGTCGAAACCGGTTTCGGCAGTAAGTTCTTCCATATTCCGGCAATTATAAAGGACCATTTCGGTAGAACCTGCAAAAATAAATTCCGCTTTCCATGATTGTAAACTGCAATAAATATTGTACTCTTCCGTATCGAAACCGCTTATTTTTCCCGAGGAATAAAAAAGATAATCATAATCTAGCTTGTTTAAAGAATACCGGATGGTGTTGTCAAGTTTCAATCTTTGATGATGCCTCCTCGCAAATTCACGGTCGATGCTTTTAGTATCCTTTCCTTTCATGTAGGTATGTAATACCGGGCGTAAGGCAACCAGAGAATCCAGTTGTACGGATTTAGGTTTATCCTGTAATATGATCTTGATATCCCGGTCTTCCTTTTCGCGTTCTATTTCATCCAACAGAGCCATGAATTCCGCATCCTGCCGTAAATCGACCAGCATATAGTTAGCGGTTTTGAATTTTTCATCCGGTTTAATTTTATTTTTCGAAGCAGCATTTTGCTTTCTGATCCTTTGGTATTTGTTTCCTTGAAGGAGTGTGGAATCCTGATCTGGAAGATCCTCCTTTATTTCATCCGGATTACTGTTCATGTAATAGTCGGAGAAATCCGTATATTTCATTTTATTAGTTAAAACCAGATCTTTGGCCGCATCCCGGCACATGAGGATAATAAAGTTATTATCCGGCTCTTTTTTATGGATTTCCCAAAGGAATCGTAAAGCCAGCAGATTTAATTCCTGTCGGGAGAGCTTACTCAGGAAATGATTTACCTGTTGCTTTTCTCCTTCGATATTCTTGAACGGTTCCACTACCTTACTAAAATTCGAATTCAGTTTATGTTTGGATAATCCATATAGAGCGGAAGCCATCGCGATATCCAGGAAGCGGTTATCGGGATACAGATATTGAAGATAATAGATGTTATAAACCGCATCGGCATATTCGTGCTCGGTAAGAAAAGTATTGATACATTCGAAGCGGGCCAATTTTCTGATTTCATCAAAAAGTTCTTCGGATTGGACGAAAATTTTCCTTCCTTCATTATCGACATTGGAAATAAAACGCATGGCATTTTCCCGTCTCTTTTTTATATTCGGATGTGTACGAAGCGTATCGATATAATCGTCCCGGCTTCTGATAGGAGTCGTTGTTGTAAGGAAATAATTATCCGGGAACTGGTAAAATTCCGTTTCAAAATAACCCCGCCTGAATGTGATTTCATCGAACGGTAAATAATTATATTGAAGCACATCAAAAACCCCGTCGATGACAGAATAACTATAAGGGGAATTTTTAAAATATCTTTCCAGAGCAAGTCTGTCCGCTTCATTCTCCATTTCACGGGATCTGGTGGTATAGGATAAAACAGCTTCTTTTAACGATTTGGATTTATCCCGGTCACGCTGTTGTTTCTGCTGGTAAGAATGCTTTTCCGCGTAATGGGCGATTTCATGGGCCAGGATAAAAGCCAGTTCGCCTTCATTGGTCACCTGGGCGATCAATCCCATATTCACGAAAATCATTCCGGTGGGAGAAGCGTAAGCATTTACTTCCGTAGATTTCACCACATAGGCTCTCACTTCTTTTTGCAGACCCGGATATTCAGCCAATAGATTATCCATAATGCGGTCGATATACTGATTGACCGCACTGCCGTACACCAGTTGTCCGCTCTGGAAAAGATCCTGCAGGTAAAGATAATCGGCATTCTTAATATTTCCCTCCATGATCATTTTGAAATCCGCGGGAATCGGTCCTTCCGATTGGATTCCTGTAAAATCGCCTGACGGAATTTGGGCATTTATTATATTGGCCGTTATGTAAAAAAACAAAAAATAAAATAACTTTTTCATGAGATCGTAATTTCTCTATCTGTCCAAATAATAAATAAGTATGTTCCCGGTTAACCTTATCTTGATCCGGAAACATACTTTAATATTTTATATTATTCGCTTGCGATTAATGCTATTCGGATCAGAATGTAAGTTTATTGAGCGTCAATTCCTTCTTTTTCACAAAAGATAAAATGGCCTCGGATTCTGTATTATATATGAAATCGTAGAATAATAAAGATGTAGTATCGTATCTGTTGATGACCTTTTTTGCCGGTTGTCCACCTTCGGCTACTTTCGCGAGTACGGTACAACTTTTTTTCTTCTTAGCATGATTATAGAATTTCAGCTCTTTGGAATTTCCCTGATAATTATCAACATTATCGTTATAAACTACATATACATCGTTATCCTTAGAGAAAGCCCGGAAAGAAATACCTAATCTTTTTGTATCGGATATATATTTCGGAGAAGCCGCAATCTGATATTTGGGGATTACGGAAGTTTCGACCTCTTCCCCGTCATGGTTAAAGGAATGACAGAAAATATCTTTCCGATGGTAACTATAACTTACCATACCTTTATTGTCCGTAACTCTGATTACTAAAGCCTGCTCACCAACCAGCACCACGTTTCCGTTATCCAGTTCATGCAGGGAATGACATAACAGATTAAAACTTGAATTTCTTTGCCGGTTACCCAGGGGATTAAACCTTTTTTCGTTTTCCACCAGAGAACCCAGGTGACGGTTAAATTCATGAAATTCTTTAGTTTCAGGATTATATATTAAGGAAAAAAGTCCGGTTTCATGTTCTTTACGCGTACCGCCGGAACTGAAATATCCGGCAAAAAAGACATTTCCATTACTAGTTAATTTCATAGTCATATTGCTTACCGCGCCAAATGAGAGAGGATGAGTTTCCATATCCATTTCATTTTCCGAAATGGTAATTACATGCATTCTTTCATCAGAAGAATGAGTTCCCCTCGGATTGAGCGTATAGGAACTTACGCCCATTATTACTTTACCCTCGTTGGATACTTCCACATTGGCTATATCAAAAGTTTGGCCGTCAAATTTAGGCATTTGGGTTGATCCCCATTGCACTTCACCTTCTTCATCCATTAGCATGGTATAAATACCTTTAAATTCTTTCTTCCTGTTAGTGATCAATAAAGTAAAGGAATGTTTCGTATTATCTTCCGAATGAGCGGCATAATAATATTTTCCATCCCTTACAGACAATTCGAAGCTTGCCAGTTTTTCCGGATCAAAGGCTAATTGATGGGATTCCTTATCCAGGATACACTTATATATAACAAATTCATCGCTTTTTTTATCAAAAGAAGAATATAATGCGATCACTTGATTATCGTTTTCAAAAGAGGTGAGGTATCTATATTCCAAAGGAACCTTAAAAGAAACTTTTTGAATAGAATTTATTCCGTCATTGATCCGGATTAAGGCAGCGTTACTGCCATCTTTCCCCATTTCTTTTCTATTTCCATATTGAGGATACAGGATTCCGGAAAATCCATCATCCGCAGAGAGAAAGATCTTTATTCCCGGAGGCCAGGAATTGGCAAACTGGTACGATACTCCTGTCGTTGAAAGTTGTTGGGCGGAGAGGTTATTCACCATAAAAACGACCAACAAAATGGATAAAAATGTTTTCATAATGTTTTGGTTAAGATAAAAATAAGTAGGTTAAATCTCTTTTTTAGATTTTAATATGCAAAGATAGAAAAAATAGCTAAACAAAATAATCTCTTACTTGTTATCATTTACGTATTTATAATTTTAAAAAAGATAATAATATGAAAAAAGTAACTTTATTAATTTCAATGGTGTGCTTTTTAACTGCAACTGCTTTTTGCCAGAGAGCTCAGGAAGAAACAGTTACAGTTGACAAAACCAATCTGCCAGGATTTACCCTTACTTTCACGGACATTGATCAGAAAATCATTTCCGATGCCATGCAGGACAGATTAAGTAATAAGGCGGGATTGAAAAGTAGCCGTTCAAGCGGTTATACGGCTTATATTAACCAGCCTTTCCCGGAATTCGGAAATGCACACTATGACATTTATTATAAAGTAGAAAAAGCAGGAAACAGGAATAGTAAAATTTCAGTTCTTTATTTTGTGGTAACAAAAGGAAACCTGAATCCGATTACGACTTCGGCAGACGGCCAGGTTGTGGAAAATATTAAAAATTTCTTAAATAATTTCGTAGATTATGCTAAGGCCTATGATACCCAAAATAATCTCAGCAATATGAATAAGGAATTGGAAAAACAACAAAAGAACCACGATAAATTAGTATCCAAACAGGAAAAATTGCAAAAACAGGCAGAAGATATGCAG